>JACDGR010000397.1:1739-3106 GCA_013821525.1 Actinomycetota bacterium | reverse complement strand
CGCTCGACGGTGCCGGACGGGGCTCCACGGAGCCGGCAACGATTGCCGACGTCGTCTTCGTCGGCTCCTTTACGCGTTACCTCGTCGAGACCGACTCCGGCGACCAGCTGACGGTCGTGCAGCAGAGCGACGGCACGCGCGCCGAGCCGGGCACGCGCGTGCAGGTCGGCTGGCGTGACGCCGACGCATACGAGATTCACCAACCCCCCCAAACAAACGACCAGCAGGAGGTCAGATGACGAAGCGCACGTGGGCTCTCGTTGCGGTGCTCAGCATCGGCTTGGCGTTTCCTGCCGCCGGCGTCTCCAAGCCGCACGGTGGCACGCTCAACATGATCGCGTGGGAGGGCTACACCCAGCCACAGTGGGTGAAGCCGTTCCAGACGAAGACCGGCTGCACGGTGCACGCGAAGTATGCCGGCTCCTCGGACGAGATGGTGACGCTGATGCGGTCGGGCGGCGGCAGTCAGTACGACATGGTCTCGGCCTCCGGCGATGCGTCGCTTCGCCTGATCTACGGTAAGGACGTTCAGGCGATCGACCCGTCGCGGATCCCCGACTTCAAGAACTTCGGCCCTGCGTTCAAGAACCCGGGCAACAACACGGTCGGCGGCAAGCACTACGGCATCTCGCTGCAGTGGGGCCCGAACACGCTGCTCTACAACACGAAGCTCGTGAAGCCCGCACCCACCTCGTGGTCGGTGCTCTACGACCCGAAGTACAAGGGCAAGGTCACCGTGCCGGACAACCCGATCCAGATCGCCGATGCGGCGCTGTACCTGATGAAGACGCAGCCGTCGCTCGGGATCAAGGATCCGTATGAGCTGAACAAGGATCAGTTCAATGCGGCGATCTCGCTGCTGAAGAAGCAGAAGCCTCTCGTCAAGAAGTACTGGGCGCTTGCCTCGGACGAGATCGACCTGTTCAAGAACGGTGACGCAACCGTCGGCGCGTCGTGGCCCTACCAGACGAACACGCTCATCGGCTCGAAGTCGCCGGTCAAGGACATCATCCCGCGTGAAGGTGCGACGGGCTGGCTCGACACCTGGATGGTCTCGGCCAAGTCGAAGAACCTCGACTGTGCGTACAAGTGGCTGGCGTGGATCTCGACGCCGACCGTCCAGGCACAGCAGGCGATCTACTTCGGAGAGACACCGGTCAACTCGAAGGCGTGCGCGATCATGGACAAGCTGTCCAAGGGCTCGTGTGCGCAGTACCACGCAAACGCTCCGCTCAAGTACTTCAAGCAGATCCACTTCTGGAAGACGCCGATCGCGGACTGCGGGAACGGCAAGAAGGACTGCATGGACTACACCAAGTGGCAGCAGGCCTGGACCCAGCTCAAGGGCTGAGCAAACGCGACCGGCC
>JACDGR010000397.1:0-1729 GCA_013821525.1 Actinomycetota bacterium | reverse complement strand
GGTTGCGAGCCCTCGCGCTCCTCTCACCGCCGGTTCTCGCGTTCCTGCTCGTCTATATCGCGGCTCTCGTCGCGCTGTTCGTCTCGGCGTTCTGGGGCGTCGACGTCTTCACGTCGAAGCTCATCCACACCTGGACGCTCGAGAACTTCCGCACGCTGTGGGATGAGCCGACCTACCGCAACGTCGCGCTGCGGACGATCGGCATCGCCTCAGCCGTGACGATCACGGACGCGATCATCGCGTTCCCGTTCGCCTACTTCATGGCACGACTCGCGACGCCGAGGCTGCGCGCGATCCTCTTCGTGCTCGTGCTGCTCCCGCTGTGGGCGTCGTACATCGCGCGCATCTACTCGTGGAAGCTGATCCTCAACTCGCACGGGCTGCTCAGCTGGTCCCTGCACAAGCTTGGACTACCGGCACCGAACCTCGCCTATACGAACACGGCGACCTGGATCGTCTTCTCCTACGTCTGGCTGCCGTTCATGATCCTGCCGGTCTACGCGGCGCTCGAGCGCATCCCCCACTCCTACATCGAGGCCTCGCGCGATCTCGGCGCGAAGGGATCGCGCACGCTGCGAAGCATCATCCTGCCGCTCGCGCTGCCCGGGATCGTCGCCGGCTCGATCTTCACCTTCTCGTTGACGCTCGGCGACTACATCACGCCCACGCTGATCGGCGGCGCGTCGGGCCAGTTCATCGGCAACGTCGTTGCAGACTCCGCGCTGCGCGGCGGCAACCTGCCTTTCGCGGCCGCCTTTGCCGCCGTACCCGTGATCGTGATGGGCGCCTACCTGACGATCGCGCGTCGCCTCGGCGCGTTCGAGGCGCTGTGAGCGAGCGCCGCAGCACACGGGTCGCGCTCGGCGTGTGGGTCGCGCTCGTGCTCGCGTTCCTCTACATCCCGATCGCCGTCATCTGCCTCTATGCGTTCAACTCGTCGAACGTGCAGAGCTGGCCGATTGCCGGGCTGACGACGAAGTGGTTCTCACCCGCCATTCACAACGGTGACATGCAGCAAGCGCTCTGGCTCTCGTTGAAGGCGGCCGGACTTGCGACGGTGATCGCGCTGCTGCTCGGTTCTGCTGCGTCGTTCGGCGTGCACCGCTTCCACTTCTTCGGACGGGAGGCGATCTCGTTCCTGCTCGTGCTGCCGATTGCGCTGCCCGGGATCATCACGGGCATGGCGCTCAACTCGTACTTCACCTACTGGAACGTCAACTTTGGGCTCTGGACGGTCGTGATCGCGCACTCGACGTTCTGCGTCGTGGTCGTCTACAACAACGTGATCGCACGGCTGCGCCGCGTTCCCGGCTCGCTGACCGAGGCGTCGATGGATCTTGGTGCGGACGGCTGGCAGACCTTCCGCTACGTGACCTTTCCGTCGATCTCGACCGCGTTGATCTCCGGCGGCCTGCTCGCGTTCGCGCTGTCGTTCGACGAGGTGATCGTCACGACGTTCACCGTAGGCGCCCGGAACACGCTGCCGACGTGGATCTTCAGCGAGATCCAGCGCGGTCAGGAGCTGCCGCAGGTGAACGTCGTCGTCTTCCTGATCGTGCTCCTGACGATCATCCCGGTCGCCCTTGCGCAGAGACTGACCCGCGAGAGCGGGATCCTGCGCACCGAATAGAGGTCGCGATGGCAACGCGCGCACTCAACCCTGGAACCAGGTTCCTACGAGGCTCGTGGGTGGCACTGCGGGCCGTAACCCTGAGACCAGGTTCCTACC
>JACDGR010000396.1 GCA_013821525.1 Actinomycetota bacterium | reverse complement strand
AGGCGTGGTTCTGGTCGCGCTCACGCGAGCGCCTGTGGCGCAAGGGCGAGTCCTCCGGCAACACGCTCGCGGTCGACGAGTTTCGCGACGACTGCGACGGCGATGCCCTCCTCGTGCGCGTCACGCCCTCCGGGCCGACGTGCCACACCGGAAGCACGTCGTGCTTTGCGCCCGAGTTGTGGCGCACGGTCGCCCAACGCGCGCTCGACCGGCCGGCCGGGTCGTACACGACCGAGTTGTTCGAGGCCGGCATCGGCGCGTGTGCGCGCAAGGTCGGCGAGGAAGGAGTCGAGGTCGCCGTTGCAGCACTCGACGAGACCGACGAGCGGCTGCTCGACGAGGCGGCCGACCTTGTCTACCACCTCTACGTCGTGCTCGCCGCACGGGGCCTCGACGTGTCGCAGGTCGACGACGTCCTGCGCGCACGCGCACGCTCCTGATCGCTCGAGCGCGGCGCCGGCGGCGCTAGCAGCAGCCCCAGACACGGGTCTGAAACGCTGACCGAAGTGGAGCGAGACCGAAGCTGTTTCTCCTCGGGCGATCCGGCGACCCGCACTGCTCCTGTCTTCATCAAGGCAAGCCCCGAAGCAGTGTGGGACGCGATCACCAAGCCCGAGTTCACGACGAAGTATTTCTACGGCTCGCGCATCGAGGTGACGCCGGAGCGGCGGCTCTCGCTGTCGCCGGACGGCGCGGACACGTGGGGCTACAACGCCGTCGCGGAATGGGACCCACCGCGCCGGCTCGTGCATGAGTGGCAGTCGCTTTACGACCCTGAGCTCGCGGCCGAGGAGCCGAGCCGCGTCACCTGGGAGATCGAGCCGCAAGACGGAGGCTTCTCGAAGCTGACCGTCGTGCACGACCGGCTCGACAATGCGCCGAAGACTGCCGCGAGCGTCTCGGGTGCCGGCTGGATGATGGTCTTGAGCGGCCTGAAGACGCTGCTCGAGACCGGCGAGCCGCTCGTCGGCTGATCCTCAGCAGGGCGAAGCAACAGGCCCGCCCGTGTGCGACACGGCAACGTGTTGCGCGCGGGCGAGCGCGTCGAGTTGCCGCCTGTACGACACCATGTCGGCGTGCAGCCAGTCAGCGTGGGTCTGACAGCCCCACGGCGCATACCGCTCGCGGTGATACCGGCTCGTCAGGCTCTCTGCGTGGCCGATCACGTTCGGGAGCGAGATGTGCAACCGTGTCATCAGCCATAACGTCAGGGCGAGCGACGCGCGCAGCTGCCGCGGGTTGTGGAGGATCGACGCGTCGCCTGTCCCGACATGCTCGATGCCGATCGCAGTCCAGTTGAGCCCGATCGTGTGGCGACAGATCGTCGTGAGCGGAACGAGCTGGTAGATCGTCCCGTCGCGATCGATCACGAAGTGTGCGCACGTTCCCGGCTTTTCGCCGAGCTCCGCGTCGGGAGTGTCACCCGCGAACGTGTTGTAGGCCGAGGAAAATGTCGTCGAAGCCGTGTAGTGCTCGACGATCACGTGCGGCGCGCGCAGCCGCCAGGTCGACAGGCCGTAGTGACGCTGCGCGTACGCGGCGGTCTCGGCGCGACGTGCGGCGCCGAAGGGAATCGGCTTCGACACGATTGCCGGCCGTGGCACAGCAACTGCACCACCAACGAGCAAAACTGCGAGGAGGGCACGCACGCAACCGACGGTAGCGTGCGCGCCCTCCTCGCCTTGGTCGGCGTGCAGTCTCCCTAGATGTGCGTGCCGCCGGTCGAGTTGGAGCCGCTCGAGAGTGCCGCCGGCGCTGGGCCGCCCGGGCCGAAGCCACCTGGGCCGAAGCCACCTGGGCCGAAGCCACCTGGGCCGCCGGGGCCGAACCCACCGCGTCCGTGGTGATCACCGTCATCGCCGGTATGGGTGTCGTTCACCTGCGACGTGACGCGTGTCTTCAGGTCGCTCGAGATCGAGTCGGCCTGTGCCTGGGTGAGCTGGCCGGCCTTGACGGCTGCGGCGAGCTCGGTCTTCTCGGCTGCGACGAGTGCGTCGATCAGGCCGGCTGACGACTTGCCGCTCGTCGCGTCTGCGACCTGGGCGAGCGTCTTGCCCGACTGCAGCGACGTGACGAGCGCGGACTGCGTCACGCCGAGGTAGGTCGCCGCGGCGGCGAGGTCGCCCGGCCCGTGACCCTCGTGGGAGCCGCTGCGGCCGGCCGCGGCCGTACCGGAACTGACGAACGTGCCTGCTGCGAGACCGCCCTGGTTTGCGTTCTGCCGGGAGCCATGGAGCTTGTTCGCCGCGAACGCAGCGCCGCCTGCCGCGAGGCCGACGGCAGCGACGGTGGCGACTGCGATGTGAGTGCTCTTGAGATTGGTCATGCCCTCACTGTGCAGCGGTCGCCTAAGAGAGGGCTGTGGGTTACCTGAGAATGCCCGTATGACCCAGCGAGTACCGGCCGGGCTGGGGCCACACGCAGAGGCCGTGCGGGCCGACGCCGACGGGGATGGTCGCCAGCACCTTGCCGTCTCGCGTCGAGATCGCGTAGACGACGCCGTTGTAGCGCCCGGAGACCCACAGGATCTTTCCGTCGGCGGAGACGCCACCCATGTCCGGGCTGCCACCGCCCGGAATCGTCCACTTCGCGACGACCTTCTGAGTCGCGAAGCTGATCACGGAGATCGAGCCCTCGCCGCGGTTCGTCGCGTAGAGGAAACGTGCGTCACGGCTCGGGTAGAGACCATGCACCCCGCGACCGGTCGGCAGGAACCCGAGCACGTGGAGCGTGTCGCCGTCGATCTTCCAGAGGCCGTTGGCCATCATGTCGGCGACGTAGAACGTGCGGCCGTCCGGGGAGAGCTTCACGTCTTGCGGCATGCCGCCCGCGCCGTCGGGAAGCGTGAGCGTTCCGACGACGCTCTCGCTCGCGACGTCGACCTTGATCAGCTGACCCGAGAACTCGCAGCTTGCGATCAGGTAGCTGCCGTCGGCGGAGAAGTCCATGTGGTCGACGCCCGAGCAGGGGACAGTCAGCGAGTGGCGCAGCGCGAAGGAGTGCGGATCGCGGAAGTCGAGTCGATGCAGCCGCTCGGCAACGACGATCGCGCGACTGCCGTTCGGTGTGAAGTACATGTTGTACGGGTCGGTGACCGGGATCGTCCGACCC
>JACDGR010000395.1 GCA_013821525.1 Actinomycetota bacterium | reverse complement strand
CCACCATCTCCAGGCCCGCGATTCCCATCCGTCTCCTCCTCAAACGATGACCGCCAACGCGGACACCATTCGCCGGCCGGAAACGGGACCCTTCAACGAACCAACAAAGTCCTACTAGAGGCTTGATGCGTATTGAGGGCACGTGTGGATGGTGGCTCCGGCACGGCGCATCTCGTTCTGGTCGGGCTTGAACGTAGCCACCGCTATGCCCGGGGCCTCCTCAAACCACTTGCCCGACCAGAACGACCCTGCTTGGCCTGAGCCATCCCCACACGCACCCGAATACGCATCAAGCCTCTAGCGGATCGTGACCGTGGTGCGGAGCACCGCGGTGTTCGGGAGGATGCGCGCGACGTCTTCCATGTTCTTGTCCTCTTGATAGTCGGAGACCTGGAAGACGAGCTGGTGCGTCCCCTTCGCGAGCCTGATCCGGAACGAGCCGGGCGCATATGTCGGCTTGGCAGGCTTGCCGTCGACGACGGCGACGACGGAGGATGGGTCGACGCCCGAGCTCGCGTCGGTCGCGGCGATCGAAACTGCGCCCGGGATTGCCTTCAGCCTGAGTCGCGGCGGGGCGACGTCGTTGATCCAGTAGCGAAACGTGAACGGACCGGACTGCGCGGCGGATCGTGTGTCGAAGACCAGGTCGTACTTGGCGACCCCTGGGAGAACGACGCCGGCGACCCGGACCGACCTTCCATAGCTCGAGCGGTACGGATTCAGGTCGGTGGGCAGCCCCGCGTAACCGGCGAGGTGATCTTCATGCCCGTCGTAGACGACGTGGGGAGTCGCCGTGCCCGTCAGGACGACGACACCTAGGTTCGCGGGTCGTCCCGTCACAACGACCCTGTAGGCGCGCTCGGGGCCGGGGTACGTGACGTCGCCGCCGGTCGGGTAGCGGTAGTCGCTGACGCGAGCAGGCGCACCTTTCGTCGTGCCGGAGTACACACCCGGCTTGACGATCGCTCCCAACGGCCCCTTCAGCTTCGGGGCCGTGACGTCGAACCAGTACGGGATCCGGCGCACGTCGGTGCCGTGCGTGAGGATGACGAAGCCTTCCACGTCGCCCGGTGCCGTTCCTGCGGTCGCAGTCACCGGCAACGTGCCAGGAACGTTCACGGTCGACGGGGTGGTCACGCTGCCGGACCCCGTCTGCCGCGTGACCGAGACAGACCACGGTCCGGCACCTCCGCCGGCGTCGGCGAGCGAGACCTGTGCGGTGCCGCCGCTGCTTCCGGCAGCGACCTGCTTGAACGACAGAGTCGTCGGGGAGACGAAGACGAGCGGTACGTCGGCGCGCGGGAGATCGACGAGCCCGCCACCTTCGCGGGTGACGAATGCCTCAGCGCCGGCGGAGCTGCGGACGGCGTCACCCGACTGCGTCAGCGCGGACTTGATCTCCGCGACCGTCCACGTGGGGTGGCGCTGCTTGAGCAGCGCTGCTGCGCCGGCAACATGGGGGGAGGCCATGCTCGTGCCGCTGAGTACACCGAACGAGCCTTGTTTCGTCGGGAGCGAGGAGAGCACGTTGAGACCCGGCGCCGACACGTCGGGCTTCAGCTGCAGCGAGAGCGGCGTCGGGCCTGCAGAGGAGAAGTCGGCGATCACTCCGCTCGCGCTGACGGCGGCGACGGTGATCGCGTCCTTCGCATTTCCCGGTGACGAGATCGAGCCGTATCCGAAGTCGGTGAAGTCGTTGCCCGCGGCAAGCACCGGTACGACGCCTGCGGCGGCGGCAGCGTTGATCGCCGCGACGACGATGTCGCGGCTGGGCTCGACCTCGGGCTCTCCGAGCGAGAGGTTGATCACGTTCATCCCATCCGCGACGGCGGCTTCGATCGCGGCGGCGATCTCCGCGCTGTTTCCGTCCAGTCCGAATTCGGGCGTGGGGATGGTGAGGGCCTTGTAGTTACCGAGGTACGCGTTGGGAGCGACCCCCGAGATCGTCGTGCCTCCCGCCTTCGTGCCGTGGTCGCCGGCTGCGATACCCGCGACGTGCGTCGCGTGGAACGACTGGGTCGGGTCGAACGGGGTGTTCGCGTACTGATAGGACGGGCTGGCCGGAGCGAACGTGCGCTGCACGATCACCTTCGCCGTCGTCAACGAGGTCTGGCCTTTCGGGAAGCCTGGCGGGTAGGTGAACCCGGTCGGGTCGAAATACGGGTTCGTGGCCTGTAGCCCGTCGTCGATGATCCCGATCTTCATCCCCTGACCCGAGGTCTCGAGGTTCGCGCCCCACAGCTTGTCCGCACCGATCTGCTCCGGCCCCGCTTTGACGGCGAGCGCGTGATAGCGGACGTTCGGCCAGACACGGTCGACACCAGGAATCTCGGACAGCTTGCTCACCTGTGACCGAGGGACGACGACGGCGAAACCGTTTGCGACGAGCCGGAAGCGCCAACGGACGTGCGCGTCGGGCACGGCGCTCTCGATCCGCCGGGCGAGCACGTTCTGGGAGGCGTCCATGCGTGCGAGGTACGCGGTGTGCGACGCCGACTGGAGAGAGCGTCCGAACGCGCTCAGCGCCGGGGCCTTCAGCGTTACGATCACCTCGGCCGTCGGTGTCTGACCCGCTGCGCCGAGCACGCTGCCCGAGAGCGCGACGGCGAACACGAGCGCCGCCGCCAGGGTCACCCCGAACCGGGTCAGAATGTGAGGGTCGAGGTGGGGCGTGGCGACGGCACGATCCCCAGCAAAGTACCGCAGCGATGCTGCGATCGTGTTAGGTCGCGATCGGTTACACGGCGGGCTCGTTGTCTCTTGCCGCAGCTTTCCCGGCAGCGCTCCTAGCTGATCACGTCGTGCAACTCGTAGGTCGCTTCGCGAAGCGGGGGCGTCGCCGACGGATTGTCTTGCATCATCTCTCCGATGATCGGCCCGAGCCGCTCCTCGTAGAAGCGCTTTGCGTCGTCACCGTTGTCCTAGATGTCGAAGATGCGGAAGACTCCGCTCGAGTGATCGAAGCCCGCACTGTGCGCGATCAGGCCGTTGATCGATGCAGCGTCGTGCAAGCCGAGCTTCTGTGTGACGGAGTCGTAGTTTGTCGTCGAGGTATCGCGTTCGACGATTGCGAACTCCTGGATGAACGCGACTGCCACTGGTGGCCTCCTGAGT
>JACDGR010000394.1 GCA_013821525.1 Actinomycetota bacterium | reverse complement strand
TCGTCGCGGCGCTCGACGGGGGCACCGGCCGCGTCGAGAACGATCCACCGGCGCGCCTCGTCCTCCCCGAGCGCGACCAGATAGAACCGCCGGGCGCTCGCCGGTTCTGCTGCCAGCACCCCTGCAACTTCTCCGTAGGTGCTCGCCACGCTAGCGATCCGCTCCAGGTCCTTGCCAAGCGCCATAGAGTCAAGCCTATGGATGTGACGGAGATCGAAGCCCCGGAGCTCTTCGCACCGCTAGGCCCGGGGTACGACCGCTGGGGCGCAGTGCTCTCGTTCGGCCAGGATCCGCGCTGGCGCCGGTTCCTCGTCTCGCGAATCGCTGCACGCCCGACCGACACCGTGCTCGATGTCGCGACCGGCACCGCGGCAGTCGCGCTCGAGCTCGTGCGCCAGAAGGGCTGCTCGGTCGTCGGCATCGACCGCACGCCCGAGATGCTCGCCGAGGGCCGCCGGCGTGTCGCCAACTCAGCAGCCTCCAACCGGATCGAGCTGCAGCAAGGCGATGCGCGCCAGCTGCCGTTCGACGACGGCCAGTTCGACGCACTGACATTCACCTACCTCTTGCGCTACGTCGACGGCCCAGCGGCGACGCTGCGCGAGCTGGCGCGCGTCGTGAAGCCGGGCGGCACGATCGCGGGGCTCGAGTTCGGCGTTCCGGGAGGTATCTGGCGCGGCCCCTGGGAGCTCTGGACTCGTGTCGGGCTGCCGACCGCCGGCCGGCTGATCGGCAACGGCTGGCACGAGGTCGGCGCGTTCCTCAACCCGTCAATCACTCGCCACTATGCGGAGTGGCCGCTGCCGCGCTTGCTCGACGCCTGGCGCGCGGCGGGGATAGACGACGTGCGCGCGCGCCGACTAAGCGTCGGTGGCGGCGTGGTGACGTGGGGACGCAGGAGGTAAAGCCGGCGTTCTACGCGTTGCGCAGCGGCGGCTGGCGCGACTACGTGACGCTGCTGCACCCGCCGTACACGCTCTGGCACCTCTCGTACGTCGCGATCGGCGCAGCTCTCGCACCGCAGTTTCACCTCGACCGGATGCTGTGGGCGTTCGCTTCCTTCTTCCTCGCGATGGGCGTCGCAGCGCATGCGCTCGACGAGCTGAAAGGGCGGCCGTTGCGGACCCGGATCCCTTCGACGTTCCTCATCGTGCTTGCGGTGGCGAGTCTCGCCGGCGGCGTTGCGATCGGCGTGGGTGCGGCCGTCGCGTGGGGCCTCGGGCTGCTCGTCTTCGTCGCAATCGGCGCGGCGATCGTGCCGCTGTACAACCTGGAGCTGGCGTTGCACACCGACGCCGGGTTCGCGCTCTGCTGGGGCGCATTCCCCGCTCTGACCGGGTTTTTCGTCGAGGCACAGACACTTCGCATCGAGGCGGTCGCAGCAGCGGCGTATGCCTTCGCGCTCAGCCTTGCCCAGCGCGCGCTCTCGACTCCGGTGCGGCGTGCACGCCGCGAGCAGGCGACCACGACCGGCATCGAGCCGCTCGAACGCGCCCTCCGCGCGCTCACCTGGGCCACGGTCGCGCTCGCCGTCGCGCTCGTGGCCGCGCGCCTACGATGAGGGCGTGACTGCAGCAACCATCGTCGCGATCGCGGCCGCCCTCGTGGCGCTGCTCGCCCTCGCGGGTTCGGTACTCGTGCTCCGGAAGGTGCGTGCACACCAGGAGCTGCTCGCGAGCGAGATCGAGCGCGGCAAGGGCGAGTTCGACGCCGTCGTCGCGCGAGAGCTCGAGTACCGGGCGGAGGAGCTGGGACGAACGATGGCCCGCCTTCGCGCGGACGCCCTCTCGCAGCTGGCCGAGGAAGAACGGCGCATCGCGGAAGAGCGACGACGCGATGTCACCGAGCGCGAGCGAGATGCGAGCACACGGTTGAGCGACCGACTCGTAGAGGTGCAGCGCGCCGTCGAGCAGCGCATGACCGACTGGGGCGTCGACGTCGAGAAGTTGCAGGAGGGACTGGCCGACGAGCTGAAGCGGGTCGAGGTGCGCCAGCGCGAAGCGATGACCGAGATCGCATCACGCATCGGCCAGGATGCCGAGGGCCTCCAGGGCCAGATCGAAGAACAGCGTCAGATGATCGCGAAGCTGCGCGCGGAGCTGACCAAGGCGGCGACCGAGGTGACGCAACAAGCGCTCACCGACCTGGATCAGCACACCGCAGAGCGGCGAAACGCGCTGCACGAGATCGCCGAGCGCCTGCGCAAGCGTGAGCGTGACCTGCACGAGACGGTCGAGCGCGAGGCGAACGACGCAACCCAGCGCATCCAGCTTGCTCTCGGCGACATCGAGCGGCGGCAGGTCGAGCAGCTCCAGCGGATCGTGCAGCGCGAGACGACGCGCTACGCGGAAGCCGCCTCCCAGCAGTTCGACAGTGCGATCCGTAGCGCGCGAGAGGGTGCGGCACGCCGTCTCAGCCGCGAGCTCGACCTTGCGGTCGAGCGCTTTGGGCGCGAGGCCGAGACCGTCCTCACCGAACGCCTGAACCACGTCAGCGACGCAGCCGCCCAGCGCGTCGAAGATCGCCTGGCCCGCCTCAGATCCGGGCTCGAGCGCCAGCGTGACGACGCGCTTCGCTCGCTCGAGGATCGCTCGCACCAGGTCGAGGCGAGCCTCCGCGAGCGGCTGCAGGAGATCGCGACCGACGCCGAGGCCGAGCGGGGCGTCCTCGAGGCTCGGCTGCACGAACTGGGCCGCAAACTGGAGGAGTTGACGGCACGAAGTGGCGTTTGAGGTCAAACTTTCGGAGGCAGGGTTCGTCTAGGAGAGAGCGAACTCGCTCGCAACCCATGCCTCAGACCATTGAACATCCACAGTCCGAACGCGAAAAGGTCGAATCGTGGCGTCTCCACGTGCTGATCGAGGCCGGCTACCCCCTGCCGCTCGCCGAGAAGCTCGCCCACTCCGAGGCTGACCTGCATCGAGCTGTCGAGCTGACCCGCTCCGGCTGCACGTTCGAGACCGCCGCAGAGATCCTGCTCTAAGAAGCTCTACCATCGGCTCGATGAAGGTCGAGGCGACGGAGGTCGACGGGCGAAAGGTCTACTCCGTGCGCTCGTTCAATCAGGGCGTTGCCACCTGGCTGAACCGGCTGCCCACGCTGTGGGTCGAGGGTGAGATC
>JACDGR010000393.1 GCA_013821525.1 Actinomycetota bacterium | reverse complement strand
GCACGACTGCGACGTTGACTGGCTCAACTTGGTTGAGAAGGAATACGCGTTTTTGATGGTTCTCACGCGGCAAATTACAGATCAACGACGGGAGGCTCGTGATGCAGCAGCAGACGCAACAGAAGCTTGAGATCAAGACATTCCAGTTCCTCATGCAGGCGGTCACGCCCATTCACCACGGTCACGAGACATTCGGCAACATCTCGACCGTGATGCGACGCAAAACGCGCATGCCAGATGGGAGCTGGGCAAGCATCCCTGCCATCTCTGGCGACGCGATGCGCCACGGACTGCGCGAGGCCGGCGCCTATGCGTTCCTATCGGCCGCTGGGATGCTCAGCGATCCTGCGCTGTCAGAGGCTACGCTGCGCCTGCTCTTTGCTGGCGGGATGGTCACCGGCAAGGGCGACGCTGGCGGAGTCAAGCTCGACAAGTATCGCGAGCTTTGCGAGATGATCCCAACGATGTCGATCCTCGGCGGGTGCGCGAGCAACCGCATCGTTCCTGGCCAGCTCGTTGTCGAGGACCTTATGCTCGTTTGCAAGGAGAGCGAGCACATCACGCCAAAGTGGATCGTGGACGAGGCTGGCACGCTCGACACGTGCAGAGCTCACGTGGAGCTAGAGCAGCGCGTGCGCATGGATCCAACACTCAGCCCGGAGAAGCTGAAACTCTTGTCGGCCGGTGCAGCGACCGACGTGCAGCATCGACTGTTGCAGAGCGAGCACGCTCACGCTGATGACGTCGCCACAGCGAAGGAAGCCACGAAGAGTTCTATGATGCCGCGGCAGAACGAGGTGGTGTGCGCAGGGTCGATGTTCTCGTGGTCGGTGACGGCACGCTGTTACAGCGATCTCGAGGTGGACGTGTTCAATACGCTCGTAGCTTCGTTCCTGGCCGACGCGCGAGTCGGCGGCAAACGAGGGACAGGACACGGCGCGTTGCGCGCGGTGAAGGCGCAGGGCGTCATCTTGACGCAGGCCGCTGACCGTCTGCATCCGCTCGACACTACGGCGCTGGCGCCCAAGGTTGGCGAGCTGTTCCGGACACACGTTCAAGCGCGAGCTAGCAAGCTACGCGAGTACCTCAAGACGGTGGACGCGTGAGCGCGATGGTCCCGCTACGCATCGTAGCGAAGCTCCAAGGGCCAGTGTCGCTGCGTAGCGGCGCGCTGCGCATCGACGCGCTGCTCGCTTGGGCGGTTGCGGCCCGCGACAAGTTGCCGCCAGTTGGCTGGGTGGAACTGCGACCGATCGATATCCCTGTAGAGCGCGAGCCAGGCGGTCGATTTCACATGGCGTCGTTCGCCGTGCCGAAGTTTGACGAGCACGACGTCAGATTCATCAACCGCAAGTTTCCACTCGCGGAGGCGCAGAGTATGGCGGAGGCCAAGCTCAAAACGATCAACATCTCGGCTGGACCGTGCAAGTCGTATCGCTTGCCGAGCGAGGTCGCTTGGGTCGCCAACGACGAATTAGAGTGGTTTGTCATTGGCGACGAGGACGCGATTCGCGAACTGCTCACGCTCGTGCAATACGTAGGGCACAAGCGAGCGACCGGTCGCGGCAAGGTGTCATCTTGGACCGTGGAGCCGTGTGAACCTTGGGCCGACGGATTCCCCATCGTACGCGACGGCAAGCCTCTTCGTGCACTGCCGGCCGACTGGCCAGGGCTGAACGACCCCGAGCTGGCCTACCAAACGCTCACTTATCCGTACTATCTCCACACGGCAGAGCAACTGTGCGCAGTGCCGTGCTGATTCGTTCAGCCCGACACACGGCACGCGACATCGCGCAATGGGATGCCAACGAGAGCGTAGATGCCATCGTGGCGACTAGTCGCAAGCTGTCAGAGCGAACCGCGGTGGCACTCGACGACATGGCAGCGTTCGCCGCTCTCGGGCGATGCTACGTCGGCGTGTCGTGGGGAAAAGACTCGGTCGTGGTCGCTCATCTCGCGGCCACTCTGAGTCGTTTGCGCGGCTTGCGGATACCTATCGTCTGGGTACGGCGCGAGCCGGTCGACAACCCAGAATGCTCGGTCGTGCGCGACGCATTTATGCGTGCGCACGGGATGTGGCTCGACCTGCACGAGATCCGAGTCGATTGTGAGCGCGATCCGCTTCGGCCAGAGTGCTGGTGGCCAGTAGGCGTGACGGCTCGGACCGCGACATCGCGACCGAAGCAGATCGGTTTCGCGCGCGCTGCAGCGGCGCACGGCGACAGGTATATCTCTGGCGTGCGCGCCGCAGAGTCGGGCCAGCGGGTGTCGCGGATGCGCAGCTACGGCGTGTCCACGGCGCGTACGTGCGCGCCGATTGGCTGGTGGTCGACGGCTGAAGTATTTGCCTATCTGCTCGGTCACGCGCTGCCTGTGCATCCGGCGTACGCCTACACGGCCGGTGGCATGTACCAGCGGGACCGCCTGCGCGTCGGCTCGATCGGTAGCCATCACGGACAGGGGCACGGCAGAGCGGAGTGGGAGATGAGATACTACCCCGAGATTGCGCGGCTGACCCATGCCGCGGCTCATGTCGATTTCTCACCATGACCACTTGACGCCTGTATCACAGGTGCTAGATTGACTGGTGTGAGCAGCGCAGAGCGGCTCCGGGAGATTCGCCAGCCATGATCATCACCGCCAAATTTGCCTCGGTCTGCCCCTGCTGCTCAGTGCGCATCGCCGTGGGCTCGCAAGTCGAGTGGATCAAGGGCGAGAAGGCTCGCCACGCCGCTTGTGCGGCCACCGCGCAGCCGGCCGCGCAGCCGGCTCAGCGCTACGTACCCACTGCGAGGTCAGCCCGCTACTACGGTCGCGACGACGCGGGACGCGGCTCGTTTGGGCGCTCGCAAGACTCCGAGGATTTCGGCAATTACTGAGGGAGGCCACATGAAAACCAAGTATGTCTACACCATTCGCAACCAAAACGGCCTCCAAAGCACTGCGTGGCGCGCCCGGTACAGTACCGAGGAAGACGCCGTCGACGCTCTGCGGCAAGCGCTCGGCTGGACAGATGTCCACCTGTCAGAGGAGTACGCCACCGGCGGGGGTAATCATGCGCGATCAGCCTACGAGACGGAGGTGGAGGCTGCCAACGACGAGAAGACGTGGTCGCACACCCCGAGCG
>JACDGR010000039.1:1427-14992 GCA_013821525.1 Actinomycetota bacterium | reverse complement strand
GCCGAGACCGATGCGCCCGAGCCGGCAGCCGAGGTAGCTGTGGCCGATGTGGCCGTCGCCGAGGCGCCCGTCGATGAGGCCGAGGAGCCGGCAGCCGACGCCGAGACGCCTACCGCCGAGGCCGACGCGACCGGTGCAGGAGTCGCGCCCGTCGCCGGGGACGCACCGGCAGCAGCCGCAGCAGAGCCGGACGAGCCGGCCGCCGCGGAACCGGAAGCTCCCTCCGAAACGGAGTGAGCCCTGTCGTAGCCGTCGCGATCACGGGCGGCATCGGAGCAGGCAAGAGCGAGGCGCTGCGTGCCTTTGCGCGCCACGGGGCGGCAACCGTGTCGAGCGACGAGATCGTGCACCACCTGCTTCGCCGCCGCGACGTAAGAGACGCGGCCGTCGAGCGCATGGGGAACGGGGTGCTGGCCCCCGATGGCGAGATCGACCGCGGCGCGCTTGCGACGGTCGTCTTCAACGATCGCGCGGCGCTCGGCTGGCTCGAGGAGCTGCTCCATCCCCTCGTCGCAGCCGAGTACCTGGAGTGGCGGGAAGCACTCGGTCGACTCTCGAACCCTCCTCGCGTGTGCGTCACGGAGGTGCCGCTCCTCTACGAGACGGGCGGCGAGACCCGCTTCGACAAGGTGGTAGTGATCACCGCGCCGACGAAGCTTCGGCGTGCACGTTCCGAGGTCGCAGTCGACGATCGGGAGTCTCGGCTCCTGCCTGACAAGGAGAAGGCAGAGCGGGCCGACTACACGTTCCGTAACATCGGCTCGGTCGAGGAGCTCGATGCATTCGTCGGCTCCGTCATGGCCGAGCTGACGACGTGAAGCGTCTCGCGGCTCTCACTGCGGTCGTCGCGATAGTCGCGGTGACCTTCCTGTACGTCAACGAGACGAGCCCACCGTGGTACGAGCGAATTCGGTATCCGCTGCACTACGCACAGTTCGTGCGAGTGCACGCCCGCGAGCACAACCTCGACCCTGCCTTGATGGCTGCGGTGATCTACCAGGAGTCGAAGTTCGACAGACGGGCCGAGTCGTCGTCGGGCGCTATCGGTCTCATGCAACTGACGCCGTCGACGGCGCACGGCATCGCGATTCGCACCGGCGGGAGCGCGTTCCATACGCAGGATCTCTACGACGCCGACATCAACATCCGGTACGGCGCGTGGTACCTCCACAATCTGTTCGACAAGTACGGCAGTGAGCGGCTCGTGCTCGCTGCCTACAACGCCGGCCAGGGGAACGTCGACCGCTGGCGCGCGAACGGTCAGCCGATCCAGTTTGCGGAGACGCGGGCGTACGTCGAGAAGGTCGAGGATCTGAAGCAGATCTACCGTCAGGCGTGGGGCAAGGAGCTCGGGCTTCGATGATTGCGCCGGGGGAGCTCGCGGAGAACGCGAACACCTACACGCCGCTGGGGCCGACCGACCAGCGCGTGATCGACGACCGGTACGTGTTGTGGAGGGCCGCGGCGATCAGCCGTACATGAACGTCGCGCAGCGCTTTCGGATGCGTGCTGACGAAGTGGGGGCCGTACGCGCTGAGATCCACGAGTTGCTCCGCGCGCGGGGACGAACGAGCTGCACGTGGGAGGTCGGAACGCACGCGACGCCCGGTAATCTCGTCGAGCGGCTGCTTGCCCTGGGGCTTGTCGACGACGACCCGTTCCCGCTCGCGGTAGGCATGGTGCTGACGGAGGAGCCGCTCGCGGCTCCTCCATCCATCGAGGTGCGCGAGGTGCATACCGACGAGGAGCGGCTCGCGTCTGCGCGCATTGCGGCGGTCGCCTTTGGCAGTCCGCTGCCGACAGAGCTGCCGCCGCGCGAGGCTGATGGGAACAACGTCGAGTACCTCGCGTTGATCGGCGGCCGGCCCGTCGCGCGTGCCTCCGGCTCGTTCTCCGAGAACGGAGCGAGTCTGTTCGGTGGCTCGACGCTCCCCGAGGCGCGCGGTCAAGGCGGCTACCGCGCTCTCGTCGCCGCACGCTGGGCGGAGGCGGTGCGTCGCGGCACGCCGATCCTCGTTACGCAGGCCTCCCCGATGTCGCGTCCGATCCTCGCCCAGCCGGCTTCCGCGAGGTCTGCGAGATCCGCATCCTGCTCGACGCCTTCGGCGCCTGAGCCACTCCCGCCCGAACTGCCCCGCCCGTAACAGCCGTGTCCCGGGGACAGGCCCCTGGACATGTCACTTTGAGGCGGGATTGTTCGGCAGAGGAGCGCGGCTTCGCTCAGAATGGTTGCGTGAGGGTCTCCGCCAAGGCTGACTATGCGATCCGCGCGGCTGTCGAGCTCGCTGCGGCGGGCGAAGGACCACTGAAGGGCGACCGGATCGCGGCTGCACAATCGATCCCGCCGAACTTCCTGGAGAACATCCTCGGTGACCTGCGGAACGCCGGCCTCGTCGCCAGCCGGCGGGGGGCCGAAGGCGGCTACTGGCTCGCTCGCCCGGCTGCGGAGATCTCGCTGGCCGACGTAATCCGTGCGGTCGACGGCCCATTGGCGAACGTGCGCGGCGTTCGCTCCGAGCAGGTCAGCTACGAGGGCCGAGCGGCGCCACTTCGCGACGTTTGGGTTGCCGTGCGCGCAAGCCTGCGGGGCATCCTCGAGCACGTGAGCCTCGCTGATCTAGCCAGCGGCGAGCTGCCGGCGTCCGTGCAGGCGCTGGCCGCCGACCCGGACGCCTGGGCGCCACATTAACCTTCGGGCCGTAGCTCAGGCGAACGTCGTCTCGCGCGTCGGCCGCACGTAGACGATCTGGCCGCGCGCCAGCTCGAGCTGCTCGGCCTCGTTCCTGGTCAGCTGCACCGCGAACGGCTCGCCGTCGTCGCGCACGAGCTCCGCGCGGACTTCGAAGCCGAGGTGCGCCACCCGGTCGACCATCGCCTCACGCGACCCGTCGCCGGGCGTGGGGCTGAGGCGCAGGTCGTGCGGGCGCACCCAGGCCGCGCCGAACCGGCTCGCCTGGCCGACGAACGACATCACGAACTCGTTGGCGGGCGCGTCGTACAGCTCGCGTGGGCCCGCGACCTGCTCGATGCGGCCCTTGTTCATCACGACCACGTTGTCGGCAACCTCCATCGCCTCTTCTTGGTCGTGCGTGACGAACACGGTCGTCGTGTGCGTCTCCTCGTGCAGACGGCGCAGCCACACGCGCAACTCTGCGCGCACGCGCGCGTCGAGCGCGCCAAACGGCTCGTCGAGCAGCAGCACCTTCGGCTCGGGCGCGAGTGCGCGGGCGAGCGCCATCCGCTGCCGCTGCCCGCCTGAGAGCTGCGCCGGGAACCGGTCTCCGAAGCCCTGCAGCTGCACCAGGGCGAGCAGCTCCTGCACGCGGCGAGCGATCTCGTCCTTCGGTCGCTTCCGCACCTTGAGCCCGAAGGCGATGTTCTCGCGCACGGTCATGTGCTTGAACGCGGCGTAGTGCTGGAAGACGAACCCGACGCCCCGCTTCTGTGGTGTGAGGCCGCTGGCGTCTTCTCCGGCGAGGCTGATCTCGCCGGAATCCGGCCACTCGAGGCCGGCGACGATGCGTAGCAGCGTCGACTTCCCTGAGCCCGAAGGCCCGAGCAGCGCGGTCAGGGAGCCGCCGTCCACGTCGACTGAGACGTCGTCGAGGGCCTGGAAGTCACCGAACCGCTTGCTGATGTTGCGTATCTCGATCGACATGTCAGGAAGTCTCCTCTTTCGGCTTCAACAACGTCATTGCGATCAGCACGATCACGGACATCACGGCCAGCACGAGTGAGATCCCGTAGGCGCCCGCCACGTCGAAGTTCTCGTAGGCGTCCTGCACGCGGAGCGTCGCCGTCTCCGTCTGGCCTTCGACATGGCCCGAGACAACCGCAACTGCGCCGTACTCGCCGAGGCAGCGCGCGGTCGTCAGGACGACGCCGTAGATGATCGCCCAGCGGATCGAAGGCAGGGTGATCCGCCAGAACGTCGTCCACGCCCCCGCCCCCAGCGTGTGCGCGGCTTGCTCTTGCTCGTCGCCGATCTCCCGCAGCGTCGGCACGACCTCGCGCGCGACGAACGGCAGCGAGATGAAGACGGTCGCAATGACCATCGAAGGCAGCGCGAACAGGATCTGCACGCCGTGCGCCTGGAACCAGTGACCGAACCATCCGGTGCGGCCGTAGAGCAGGAAGAGCGAGAGCCCAACGACGACGGGGGAGAGCGCCAGTGGGAGATCGACGATCGCATTCACGATCCCGGCGCCGGGGAAGCGACGGCGCACGATCGCCAGAGCGCAGACGACGCCGAAGACCGTGTTCAGCGGCACCGCAATCGCCGCGATGATCAGCGTCACCTTGAACGCGTGCACGGTGTTCGGGTCGCTCAGCGAGTCCCACAGGTGCCCCGCTCCGCTGCCGAACGCACGCCAGAAGACCATCGACAGCGGCCCGAGCAGCACGACGAGCAGGTAGCCGAGCGCGACGCTACGGAGCCCGAACTTCTTAAGCACGCGCACCCGCTTCGGCGCCGGCAAGCCGGCGCCTGCGCTCCTGCGTGCTCCGTCGAGCCTACGCACGTTCATGCCTCGTGACGAGGAAGCGGATGCCGCCGATCGCGAGCAGCATGGCGAAGGAGATGAGGAGCATCACGACAGCGACGGCTGCAGCGCCGGTCTCGTCGCCGCTCTGGATGCGATTGAAGACATACACCGACGCGACCTCCGTCTTGAACGGCAGGTTGCCGGAGATGAGAACCAAAGCGCCGATCTCGCCGACGGCGCGCGCAAAGGCAAGCACCGTTCCCGAGAGAATCCCGGGCAGGATGTTCGGGAGGACGATGCTGCGGAACACGCGCAGCTCCGACGCGCCGAGTGAGCGCGCAGCTTCCTCGGTCTCGCGGTCGAGCTCGAGCAGCACGGGCTGCACGGTACGAACGACGAACGGCAGCGTCACGAAGAGAAGCGCGAGCACGATCGCCGTGCGCGTGAATCCAACGTTGACGCCAACGGGCGACGCCGGCCCATAGAGCGCAAGCAGCGTCAGGCCGGCGACGATCGTCGGCAACGCAAACGGCAGGTCGATCACAGAGTTCACGACTCGCTTGCCACGAAACTCGTCGCGCACGAGCACCCAGGCGGTAATTGTCCCGAGCACGGCGTTCACGACAGCCACGATCACTGCGGTGCCGAGGCTGAGCTTCAGCGCCGAAACGGCTTCGGGCGCGGTCGCGACCGCCCAGAACTGGTGGAGCCCGTCCTTGCGCGAGGCCCAGACGAGCGCAGCGATCGGGAGGATTACGATCACCGAGAGAAACGCGGTCGTGAAACCGAGCGAGAGGGCCCCTGCGGCCCCCTCGCTCGGACGAGTTCGTTTGCTACGCGTCAGGCTCAACGCGTGAGCGGGAGAGCTAGCCAGAGGAGGGTCCTCCGACTGCGCGTTCGATCGCGACCATCCGTCCCTTGTTCGGGTCGAACCAGACGTCGTCGGCGTGGCGCCAGCCGCCGATGATCTTGTCGTCGACCTTGAAGATGCCGGGCCGGGCGGGATACTTCGATGTGTAGTTCTGCGCGACGCTCTTCAGGACAGGGCGGAACCCGTTCTGGGCGAAGAGGTCCTGCGCAACCGGCCCCTTGACGAAGCGAATGAACTGGTTCACCGTGTCGGCGTTCGAGCTCGTCTTCGTCACCGCCATCGGCAGCTGAATCAGCATCGACTGGCGCGGGATCACGTACTGGATGTCCTGACCGCTGAGGCGCGAGTTGATTGCCTCGCTCTCGTAGGTGATGAGGACGTCACCCTTGCCTGCGAGGAACGTGTTGGTCGCGTTCCGGCCCGAGGTGTCCTGGGAGACGACGTGCTGGAACAGCGTCTGCACGTAGGCCGTCGCCTGCTTGTCGGTCTTGCCGAGGCGACGCTCCGCGCCGTAGGCGGCGAGGATGTTCCACTTCGCAGAGCCCGAGCTGAACGGATTGGGCGTCAGCACCTGGATGCCGGGCCGGATCAGGTCGCTCCAGCCCTTGATGTGCTTCGGGTTACCGCTGCGGACGGCAAAGACGACGACCGTATTCGCGGCGATCCCGTTGTAGGACTGGTGGCTCCAGTTGGAGCTGACGATCCCGGCATCGACGAGCATGTTCACGTCGTCGCCGGTCGAGAGGAAGACGAGGTCGGCCTTCAGGCCGTTCGCCACAGCGCGCGCCTGGTCGGTCGAGGCGCCGTAGGACTGGGTGAATGAGACGCCGTCTCCGTCCGCCGTCTTCTGCCAGGCCTGGACGATCTTTCCCATCACCGATTTGGGGGTGGAGTACCCGACGATCGAGAGGTTCGTGCTCCGCGAGGCGGCGCCGGCAGTGGCCGCGAGGAGGAGGGCGAGCGAGAGGCCCGCAAGGAGTGTTTTGGCTGCTTTGTTCATCGGCATGCTGGGCAATATACATAAATACTGCTGATCCCTCGCATAAGAAGCGCGAGAGGTGTTTCCAACTGGGCCGATCCGGTGAGAGACTGGCCGCATGAGATTTCGCCCCGGAGCCCGGCTCGACCCGTCCCAGGTCTCGGACCGCCGCGGCATGGGCGGCGGCGGCCTGGCCGTCGGTGGTGGCGGCCTCGGAGTCGCCGGCATCGTCATCTACCTGCTCTTCGCGCTCCTGGGCGGTGGCAGCGGCTCAGGCTCCTACGGCTCGCTGAATGGGATCACGCAGGCGCAGGCACCACCCTCGCAGGCGCTCGGTGAGAGCTGCCAGACAGGCGCAGACGCGAACACGCGCCAGGATTGCCGCGTCCTCGCCGACATCAACAGCGTGCAGGCCTACTGGACGAGCTACTTCAAGAAGCACGGGAAGACCTACTCGCTCGCGAAGACCGTCTTCTTCACGGGCTCGACCTCGACGGGGTGCGGCACGGCGTCGACCGACGTCGGCCCGTTCTACTGCCCGGTCGACAAGAACGTCTACATCGACCTTGGCTTCTACCAGGAGCTACACGACAAGTTCGGTGCGAAGGGCGGACCGTTTGCCGAGGCCTACGTGATCGCTCACGAGTACGGCCATCACGCGCAGGATCTCTTCGGTGACCTCAAGCCGGGCAGCGACAAGGGCGCGAACAGCCGCTCCGTGCGGACGGAGCTGCAGGCGGATTGCTACGCCGGCGTCTGGGCGCGGAACGCCGTCGCGACCGGGTACATCGTCGACCTGACCGACGCCGACATCGCAGACGGGCTGGACGCCGCCGCGTCCGTTGGTGACGACCGCATCCAGCAGGCGACGCAGGGCCAGGTCAACCCGGAGACCTGGACACACGGTTCGGCCGCCGAGCGGCAAAAGTGGTTCAAGCGCGGGTTCCAGCGCGGCGAGCCGACGGGCTGCGACACCTTCAGCGGCAGCCTGTAGTACGTTCGCGCCCATGGGCGCGCTCTCAGAGGCGCTGCGGCATGTCGGTGTGAAGGAGTCCCCGCCGGACTCGAACCGCACCATGTTCGGCCGCTGGTTCGGCGTCGACGGCGTGCCCTGGTGCGCGATCTTCGTCTCCTACTGCTTCGACGTCGGCGCGGGAACCGTGCTGTGTCGTGGCTGGCACGGCGCGGGCGTCGGTCGCCGTGGCGTCGCGTATGTACCGACGCTGTCCGCCTGGCTGCGCGCGACGGGTCGAGCCGTCGAAGAGCCGCGCCCCGGAGACCTCGTCGTCTTCGACTGGGACGGCGGCGCTCCCGACCACGTCGGGATCGTGATCCGCGCCTTGCCGGCCGGCGGGCTCGAGACGGTCGAAGGCAACACGGCCGTCGGCAACGACGCGGACGGTGGCGAGGTGATGCGCCGACGCCGCACCGCCGATCAGGTCGCTCTGTTTGCTCGCGTGTAGATGGCCGATGCCACGTCCTCGCGTGTCCGGATGCGCGAGCTGACCGGTCTGGGCCGCCAGACCCCGGCGGAGCCGGGCCCCGCCAGCCGGGCGCTGTGCCACGTCGCACCGGCAACGAGGCCTACGGGCCTCGTCACCGGCACGCCGCGGCACCCCAGAGCGGCCAGCTCACGCCCCGAACAGACGATCCCGCGGCATCACCCATCTAGCCCGCGCGCTCGGCGCGGGCCAGTCCGGTGCGCGCCCAGACCGAGGCAACGACGAGGAGCGCTGCGGCGACCCCGAAGGCGGTAGCGACCTGGGTCGGGCGCCCTTCGATCAACCCACGTCCGGCTTCCACGAGAAACGTGAACGGGTTGAGCCGCGCGACGGCGTGGATCCAGCCCTGCAGCAGGTGGAGCGGCACGTAGACGGGGGAGAGAAAGAGCACGATGAAGACGGGGGTTTGCATCAGCGGTGCGGCCTGTACCGATCGGAATCGGGTCGCGACGCCGGCGGCCCAGAGGAGCCCCACCAGATTGAAGATGACCCCGAGCGCGTAGAGGCCGAAGATGTCGATGCCGCTGCCGCCGATCTGCATGCCCGCGAGGAGCCCGACGATCGTCAGGACGATTGCGATCATCGCCCAGCGCACGAGGGAGGCCAGGGCATACCCCATGAGGATCCCGCCGCGGTGCGGCGCGGAGACGAGGAGGCGCTTCGCGAACCCACGCTCGAAGTCGCGCGCGATGCCGAAGCCGGCGAAGACGCCACCGAAGGCCGCCGACTGCAAGAGCACGAAGACGAACGTGAACGCCGTGTAGCCGCCGTGGAAGTCGAAGCCGGGAACGTGGCGTAGCCGCGACAACCCGCCGGCGAACGCGAGCAGGTTCATCAACGGAAAGAGCATGGGCGGCAGGAAGATCGACGGATTCTTCAGGAGCACCGTCGTCTGCCGATAGGCGAGTGCGATCGCGACGTCGAAGCGGGACTTCATGTGCGCGCCATCCGGATCTTCAGCTGACGGGTCGCGAGGAGCAGCGACCCGGCGATCAGAGCGAACGTGAAACCGAAGCCAAGCCCGAGAGCCTGCCCATTCCAGCCCTCGATCACGAGCGAGCGCAGCGCTTCGATCAAGTAGCTCGTCGGATTGATCGTCGCGATGTCCCTGAACCAGCGCACCTCGATCAGGTTCCGCGGCAGGTTCATGCTGGAGATGAAGAGCAGGAAGAAGAGGAGTGGGAACTGCGACTGCACGCCTTCGCCCGAGCCGGTCCGCAGCGCGATCCAGAGCCCCAGCGTGCCGAACCCGATCGCGATCAGCAGCGCGAGGATCAGGATCACGAACGCTCCTGCGATGCCGGCGTGGATCCGCACGCCGGCCGCGAGGCCGACGCTCAGATAGAGCACGGCCTGCACTGCGCCGATCCCGAGCGCACCGCCGATCTGGCCGAGCAACAGCGCGGAGCCGCGGATCGGCGTGAGCGCGAGGCGGTTCAAGAACCCGGTGTCGATGTCACGCGCGAAGTCGGTGCCGGCGATCCCCGAGGCGAAGAGGGCGCCCTGCATGAACGAGAACGGCAGGAAGAACGCGAGAAACGAATGCGTCGGGAACCCGGGCAGGTGCGTCGCCGCGCGCAACCCGTTCGAGTTGACGGCCATCAGCATCAGCGGGAACGTCAGCGGCGGAATGAACACGCCGGGCTGACGGAAGGTGCGAATGATCGAGCGGCGCGCGATCAGCCACGTTTGACGGAGCGTCGTCTTCACGCTCTAGGCATCCTCGGCGCCCTCGAGCGTGCGGCCGGTCTTCGCGAGGAAGACGTCGTCGAGGGTCGGCTGATGCAAGTTGATCTCCGCTGCGCGTACGTCCTCGTTGTCGAGCGCGCGGATCACGTCGGGAAGCTTGCCGTGGCCGTCGAGCTGCACCGCATAGGCGCCCGGCCGGGCGGCCGTCTCCTCACCGAAGCGCCCGAGGAGCGCGGCGAGCCGCTCGCGGTCAGCGTTCTGCTCGGGCACGACCTCGATCGTCGCCTTGCCGATCTCGGCCTTCAGCCGCGCAGGCGTCCCTTCGGCGACGATCTTGCCGTGGTCGATGATCCCGACGCGGTCTGCGAGCACGTCGGCCTCCTCGAGATATTGCGTGGTCAGGAAAACGGTCACGCCCTCGTCGCGCGCGAGCCGGCCGACCTCCTCCCAGAGGGCCGTGCGGCTCTGCGGGTCGAGGCCGGTCGTCGGCTCGTCGAGGAAGAGAATCTGCGGGTTGTGGATCAGCGCCAGTGCGAGGTCGAGGCGGCGCTTCATGCCGCCCGAGTAGGTGCGGATCTTCCGATCGCCGGCCGAGGTCAGGCCGACGCGGGCGAGCAGCGTCTCGATCAGCTCCTTGCGCGTCTGGCCGCGAATCCCGTGGAGGGAGGACTGGAGGCGCAGGTGCTCGCGACCCGAGAGAAAAGGGTCGAGCGCGGTCTCCTGGAGCGCGGCGCCGATCGAGGCGCGCACCTTCGGGCCTTCGCGGGCGACGTCGAAGCCCGCCACCGTGGCGCGGCCCGCAGTCGGCGGCAGGAGGGTGGTCAGCATGTGCACGGTCGTCGATTTGCCAGCGCCATTCGGCCCGAGGAACCCGTAGATCTCGCCCGGCTCGATCCGCAGGTCGATGCCGTCGACGGCGCGCACGTCCTTGAAGGCGCGGACGAGCCCCTCTACCTCGATTCCATGATTGCGTTCGCCGCTCATATAGGAGAACCTATCGACAGGCCACGCTGCCCCGGCCGGCGCGCTACACTTGAGGGCACAACTATGTCGTCTCCCGCCACCTCACCGCCGCAGCAGCTCGAGAGTTGGGTCTCGTTCCTGCGCGCCCACGCTGCGATCACGCGCGAGCTGTCTGCGCAGCTCCAGCGCGAGCACGGGCTGACGCTGAACGACTACGAGGTGCTGCTGCACCTCTCGCACGCCGAAGGCGCCATGTTGCGGCGCGTTGACCTCGCCGAGCGCGTGCTGCTGACTGCGTCGGGGATCACGCGGCTGCTCGAAGGGCTCGAGCGCTCGGGCCTCGTCTGCAAGCGGACCTGCGAGTCGGACGCGCGCGTCTCCTACGCGAAGCTGACGGACGCGGGGCTCGCCAAGCTGCGCGCCGCCGCCGTCACCCACCTACGCGGGATCGACGAGCTCTTCACCGGACGCTACTCCGGCTCGGAGCTCGTGACGCTCGCTGAGCTTCTCTCGCGGCTGCCGGTCACCGGCTCCGACTGCAAGGGCGGCTCACCCAGCTGCAGCTGAGCGTCGGCGCCCGCGAGCTCCGACGCGAGTCGCCGGAACGGCCCGTCGGTCGCAAGCAATTCGTCGAAGCGTCCGCGCTGGGCGATGCGCCCGTGCTCCATGACGAGGATCTCGTCGGCGCGCCGGACCGTTGCAAGCCGGTGGGCGATGATGATCGACGTGCGGCCGCGGAGCAGCCGGTCGAGCGCCCGTTCGATCAGGATCTCCGTCGGCCGGTCGATGTTCGAGGTCGCCTCGTCGAGGATCAGGATCCGCGGGTCGGCCAGGAGCGCGCGGGCGATCGAGATCAGCTGACGCTCACCTGCGGACAGGCCGGCGCCACCCTCCCGCACCGTGTGCAGTAGGCCGGCGTCGAAGCGACGAGCGATCCGGTCGACGCCGACGGCGTGCGCGACGTCCGCCACCTCGTCGTCAGTTGCGTCCGGCCGCGCGAACCGCACATTGTCGGCGATCGTGCCGGCGAAGAGAAACGGATCCTGGAGCACGACGCCGAGCTGGCGACGGTACGAGCGCAGCTCGAGCTCCCGCAGATCGCGGCCGTCGATGCGGATCGCCCCCGAGTCCGGGTCGTAGAAGCGGCCGACGAGCTTCGCGGTGGTCGACTTACCGCCGCCCGACTCACCGACGAGTGCGAGGCAACCACCCGAGGGCACGTGGATGTCGATCCCGTGCAGCACCGGCTCGCGGCCGTAGGCGAACGTGACCTTGTCGAGCTGCAGATCGCCTTCGATACGCGGCGCGACGACTGAGGTCGGCTCGTCGTGGATCTCGGCGCGCTCGTCCAACACGATCGTGATCTTCTCCATCGCCGCGCCCGCCGACTGCACCTGGCCGTAGAGATCGGAGAGCTCCTGCAGCGGCTGGAAGACGAGGTTGAGGATGAAGACCGACGAGACGAGCGTCCCGATCGTCAGCGACCCATGCGTCAGCATCTGGCCGCCGACCCAGAGGACGGACGCCATCGCGATCACACCGAGCAGCTCGATGCCCGGGAAGAACAGCGAGTTCAGATACTGAGCATGGGTGTTCGTGCGGCGGTTCGCGTCGTTCGCGGCGTCGAAGTCGGCGAGGAACGCGCGCTCGCGGTTGAAGGCCTGGATGACGGCCATCCCCGAGACCGACTCGGCGATCTGCGCGGTCATCGACGAGATCGTCTCGCGGACGCGCAGGAACGCGGCGTGCGATCGCACCTGGAACCAGCGGGTCAGGACGAGCGTCGGCGGCAGGATCACGAGAGCAACGAGACCCAGTCGCCAGTCGAGGACGAACAGCCCGACGATCGCGGCCAGCAGCGTCAGCGTGTTGACGACGAGCGTCGTCAGCCCCTGCGAGAGCACGTCGGAGAGTGCATCCACGTCGGAGGTGAGGCGCGAGATGATCCAGCCCGCCTTCTGCTGCGAGAAGTAGCGGAGCGAGAGCGTCGTCAAGTGGTTGAAGAGGTCGCGGCGCAGGCCGAGCACGACCTGCTGCCCGACGCCGGCGAGGCCGCGGACGAGGGTCGTCTGCAGCACCCAGGCGAGTGCGTTGATCACGAGGTAGACGATCACGTCGCGCGCCAACCGCCCGCGGTCGTGGTCGCGCATGCCCTTATCGATCGCGTCCTGCACGACGAGCAGCGCCGTGACCGGCGCGGCGGCCGAGATGACGCCGATCACCGCGAGTGCGGACACGCGCAAGCGATGGCCGACGAGATAGCGGGTGAGCCGCGACAGGCCGGTGCGCTCCTTACGCTGCTGCACTGACTTCCTCTCCGAAGAGCGAGGCGAAGAGACCGCCGGCGCGCAGCAGTTCCTCCGGTGTCCCGGCCTCGACGACGACGCCGTCGTCGAGCACGACGGCACGATCTGCTACCTCGACGGTCGAGAGGCGCTGCGTGGCGATCAGGACCGTGCGTCCCGCGAGCGCGGGGCGGAGGTTCTCGACGAGGTGTCGCTCCGTCTGGGTGTCGACCGCCGACATCGGGTCGTCGAGCACGACGATCTTTGCGCCCGCGACGAGAGCGCGCGCAAGCGCGACGCGCTGACGCTGGCCGCCGGAGAGGTTGACGCCGCGCTCTCCGATCAGGGTGTCGTACCCGTTGGCAAGCTCGGTGGCGAACTGCGCGACGCCCGCTGCCTCGCAGGCCGCAAGCACCTCGTCCCACGGTGCATCCGGCCGCGCTGCAGTCAGGTTGTCGCGCAACGGGATCGAGAACAGGATCGGCCGCTGGGTGACGATTGCGACGGTGTTGCGCAGGTCTTCGAGCACCAGATCGCGGATGTCGACACCGCCGACGAGCACGCGGCCGTCGGTCGGGTCATAGAAGCGGGGGAGCAGGTTGAGCAGGGAGGTCTTGCCGGCGCCCGTCGGGCCGCACACCGCGATCACCTCGCCCGGCTCGATCGCAAGGTTGACGCCCGAGAGGACCTCGGCTCCCGAGCCGTAGGAGAAGTGAACGTCTTCGAAGCGCACGGACAGGCCGCGGTCGGGGAGCGTCGTCGGATGCGTCGGCTCCGGCACCGTCTCGATCC
>JACDGR010000039.1:0-1417 GCA_013821525.1 Actinomycetota bacterium | reverse complement strand
AGGCGAAGCTGCGCGATGCGGAAGCCGTCGCGCGCTGCGCCAGCGACAGGATCCAGCCGAGCGCCTCGAGCGGCCACACGAGCTGCAGGAGCAGCTGGTAGAAGAGGAAGAACTCGCCATAGGTGAGCGTGTTCCCGATCACGTCGTGGCCCCCGAAGAGCACCACCGCGCCGATCGAAAGCGTCGGCAGGAACAGCAGCCCAGGTAGGAACGCCGCCTCGACGCGCGCCTGGCGCAGGACGCCGTCGCGTACCGCCTCGGCCTTCAGGGCGAATCGCGCCTGGACGTCGTCCTCGCGTCCGAAAGCCTGCACCATCTCGATTCCGACGACAGCCTCGTCGGCCGCCTCGGTCACGTCGGCCTTGAGCTGCTGCACCTCGCGGGAGATCGGCATCACCTTCCGCGCAAAGGAGAAGGCGAGCACGAAGACCGCAGGCATTGCGATCAGCGCGATCGCCGCGAGCTTCACGTTGACGAGGAAGAGCACGACCGCGATCCCGACGATCATCATCATCGACTGGATGCCCTGGGTCATGCCCCAGCCGATGAAGTAGCGGATCGGATAGAGGTCATTCGTCGCACGGGAGACGACCTGACCGGTGGCGTGCTGGTCGTAGAAGGCGCGCGGATAGCGCAGGTAGGACTGGTAGAGCAGCTCGCGCATCCGCGCCTCGACCCTGATCCCGGTGCGGGCGGTCGCGTAGCGGCGCATGAAGTTGATGAAGAAGCGGACGAGCGCCAGCACGATGACGATCACGAGGTAGGGCCAGAGCGCGTCGCGGTGTCCGTTTGTCGGCGCGATCGATTTGTCGATCGCGTGGCGGACGACGATCGGGATCGCCAGCGAGAGACCGCTGTAGACGAAGGCGGCCGCGAGACCGAGCAGCACAAGCCGTTTCTGCTCGCGCCACAGCCTGGCGAGCCCCTTCGCTGTCGGCCAGAGGCCGAGGTCCGGTGGATCGACGGAGAGAGCGCGTCTACTCACCTTCCCAAGCTACCAGTGACCGTTAACGAGGCTAACTATGCGTGCAGTGCTAGGCAGGCTGCAGTAGCCCGCGCGCCCAGCCGCCCGCGGTCGCCCAGCGCAGCCCGCGAACGCTCCAGCCGCCGAGGGCGAGCAGGATCAATCCGGTCACGAGCAAGAGGAAGAGGAGTCTGCGCTTCATGCAGGCAAGGCTAGACCCGTGCCGGCGCGCCGCCATCGGCGCGCCGGATGATTTCGCCTCGTCCTCTGGGATGAACCTGTGCGCTACGCGGGCGTCGCGGCGGTCGCGACCGGGTGCCAACGCTTCTCGAAGATCACCGAGAGCCAGATCGAAGTCTCGAAGAGGATCGCGAGCGGGATCGTCTCGATGACAGTCGTGATCGGGTCGACTCCGGGAAGCGCGACGCCGATCACCGTCACGATCAGGTAGCC
>JACDGR010000038.1 GCA_013821525.1 Actinomycetota bacterium | reverse complement strand
TACCGGCTTGAACGCCGCGATCCACGCGCCGTGGAGCTGTGGATCGCGCTGCTCCCATTGTGGTCGGTCGGCGGGCGCCTGAGCGAGGGCCGCCACTGGTGGGCTCGTGTGCGCGACGCCGAGCTCGCCGCGTCCGACACCGCGCGCGCGCGGGCACTCGGCGGCTCGGCCGTGCTCGCGTTGCATCAGGCCGACTACGGAGCGGCGGCGCCGGCCGCGGCCGAGGCGCTTTCGCTGTTCCGCGCGTTGGACGACAGGAGCGGCCTGTCGGCGACATTGCGGACGCTCGCCATCGTCGCCCGAGACCAGGGGGATTTCGACGCCGCCCGGTCGCTGGCGATGCAGGCGGTCGACATGGCGCGCGGGCTCGGCGAGCCGCGCAACCTCGCGCTTTCGTTGTCCTGTCACGGCAGAGTCGAGTGGTTCGCAGGCGAATTCGCCCGCTCGACCGCGTTGCACGAGGAAGGCTGGGCGCTGATCGAGCGGGCCGGGACGCCGATGGAGATCGTCGCGGAGACGCTCTTTCTGGCCTGGGGCGCTTGGCTCGACGGGTCGCCGAAGAAAGCCGGTGAGCTCTTCCGGCGCGCGCTCGTCGGTGCGCGGGCGACCGACGACCGCTGGTTGACCGCGCTCGCGCACGGGGGCCTGCTCCGTGTTGCCGGATCCGAGGGTGAAGTCGACGCCGCACTGGCGCACGCGATCTCCGCGCTGGCCATCTGCGTCGCCATCGACGAGAAGTTCCTCGGCTCGATGACGCTCGTGGGGCTCGTCGACCAACTGCCGCCGTCTGCGGAGACCGCTCGCCTGCTCGGGTCGGCCGATCGCTTGCGAGAAAGCGTCGGGGCCTATTGGCCGGTGATGGTCGCGACCGAGTACCGGCGATCGCTGGGCGCAGCGCGTGAGCGCATCACCCCCGACGTGCTCACGGTTGCGGTCAGCGCGGGCCGTGCTACCCCGCTCGACGGCGTGCTGGCGGATCTCGAACGCCTGGCCGACGAGCGCCGTGGCCGGCCGGGCGACCTAACCACCCGGGAGCTCGAGGTCCTGAGGCTCGTAGCGCAGGGCCTCACAGACAGGGAGGTCGCCGCCCGCCTCGTCGTCAGCGAGCGGACGGTCCACGCTCACCTGCGCTCGACCTATCGCAAGCTCGGGATCAAGTCGAGGAGCGCCGCCACTCGGTACGCCCTCGAGCACGGCTACGCCTGACGCGGGAATCGGCAGGATTGCCGATGCCGCGGCCGCCTCGTGACCGTACCGTCGGCCCGTGGTCGTGATGTCTCTTCGGACGGCGGCACCGGCGAACCTTGTCCGCGCGCTGAAGCCACGGGCTGCGTTCGACGAGCTCGCGGACATTGCGGGCCTGGGTTCCGACGCCAGGCGCCTCTGTCCGGCCGTCGCGATCCCGTCTGGTGTTCAGCGCGACCGCACCGCCCTCAGCGCCGCACGCGCCCTGGTGCTCGAGGCGGGCGTGGTGCTCCTGCGGGTCAAGGGCGGGCCTGGGCATCGCAGCCTGATCATCGGCCGTCACTGTCCAGGCGCGCTGATCTCGCCGCCCGGTCCGGACGAGGTGATCCAAGCGCTCACGGACACGTGGTTGACGGCGGTCCCGGGCTCGGTGCTAGCGCAGCTACTGGCCGTCCCCGCCGCAGCCGAACGGGTCGTCGTGGGGCTCGAGGAGGCGTTGCGGCGCCAACGCGACGCCTCCCGGTCCCTTTCCGGGATTCGGCATGTCGATCGCGTTCGTAGCCAACTGCTCGAGCTCGCGCGCGAGCACGGCCGCGTGTGCCGCGACGGCATCAGGCTCGATCTGCCCCTCACGCACGATCTGATCGCAGACATGGTCGGCTGCGCGAGGGAAACGGTGACGCGTTCTCTCGAGGAGCTCGACCGGTGCGGCTTCGTGACGCGGCGTGGCCGGTACTACCAGCTGCTCGTGGCGCCGGAAGCGATCAGCGCGTGAGTCACTCCGCCCACGGCGTCGTGAGCTCGGTGCCGTCCGAGCGCAGCGTTTTCGTGCCTGCCGGCATGCATGCGATCCATTCGACTGCGACTCCTTCGTCGGCGAGCAATTCATGCACGAAGCCGGGCGGTGCATAGATCGTGTCGCCCGGGCCGAACGCGAACTCGTTGCCGTCCTCTTCGATCACGCGTCCCGTTCCCGAGAGGATGACCACGACCTCTTCGTGGTCGTGCTTGTGCACGGGCGGCCCGCCGCCGGGAGCGACACGCGTCCGCCACACCATGACCTCGCTGGCGCCGCGGCTCGGTGTCGCCAGCCCCTGCATCTTGTTCCCCATCCGCTCGAACGGCTCGAGCTCGGCATCGCGCGTGATCGGCATGAGCTGCTCCTCTCTGTTGACCGGGGCGAACGCGCTCCAAGATAGACCCGGCCGGAGCCGTGCGACACGACCTTGGACGTCCTGTGTGACGCCTGCACGGTCGCGCCGCGCGGCCCTTTACGACCGGGGAAGGGGTTGCTACAAAGCGCGCGACCGTAGCGGGTCGCCGTCCTCCACATCGCGAAAGGGGTTTGCCGAATGAGACAGCGCCTGCACCTCGGGCTCGCCTTGCTTATCGCAGCGAGCGCATTGGCAGTCGTGGGGGCGTCGCAGGCTCGCAGCGGCGCCGACACGATCAAGATCGGATCGATCACGATCCTGACAGGGCCGAGCGCCACGATCGGCGTCGAAACGGCGCGTGGCGCGCAGTTCATGACCACGTACCTCAATCGAAGCGGCGGCGTGCTCGGCAAGAAGCTCGAGTTGATCTCGGCCGACGACGCAAACAACCCGCAGCTCGCCGCTCAGGCCGCCGCGCAGCTGATCCAGCGCGACGGGGTCGTCGCGATCGCAGGCCCGACGAACTCGGTCAGCGGGATTGCGATCCAGGGCCTCCAGGCCCAGTCGAAGATCCCCGCTGTCGCGTACCAGTCGGGCGCGGAGGCGTTGACGGGGACCGGTAGCCCGTGGGTGTTTCGGTCCAACACGACGCTGAACCATCATTTCGACGCGCTGGTCACGTACTTCGCCAAGACGAAGCGGGCGAAGTCCTTTGCCTTCATCGGCTGGAACCTCGCCGCCGGCCAGTCGTCGCTCGCAGGAGCGCAGCTCGGCGTGGATCATTCGCCCGGGACACGTCTCGTCTACAAGACGCAGCTGCCGCTGACGACGCAGGACTTCTCCGGTGCGATCTCCCAGGCGAAGGCCGCGAACCCCGACGTCGTCCTTGTCGGCGCACCGATGCCGTTCGCCGGCGTTCTCGTGAAGCAGATCCGGCAGTCGGGATGGAACGTCGCGGTCGGCGCGACCGGCGACTTCGTGACAACCGACTTCGGTGCATTCCTGGGGTCGGCCGCGAACGGGCTGATCATGACCGACACGGGCCATGCCGTTTGCGCGAAGAAGCGCAAGGTCGGCGCGAAGTTCGTCGCGGCCTGGACGCGCGCATTCCATCGCGAGCCCAACGCGAACGAGCTCGTAGGAGCGGATGCCGTGGGCATCATCGTCCAGGCGATCGCACACGCCAAGTCGACCGATGGCCAGAAGATCGCCGACGCCATTCACAGCCTGGGGTACAACGGCGTGCGGTTCTACGCCACGTGGGACAAGAAGGGCAACCTCAGGCACACGCCGATCCCGGCGGTCGTCTGGGCGAAGGACGGCACGAAGCTCTCCGCGCTGACCTGCGACATCCAACCGATCGTTCGCAAGAAGAAGTGAATCTGACTGGGCGCCCGTCGCTTTAGGGTGACGGGCGCCCTCTCGAGATGAACGTTCACAACCTCGTGCAACAGACCGTGTTCGGCCTCGGCCTCGGGGCGATCTACGGGCTCGTCGCGATCGGCTTCAGCCTCGTCTACCGGACGATGGGACTGCTCAGCTTCGTGCATCCGCAGTACGTGATGCTCGGGTCCGTATTCGGCTTCACGGCGCTCGTGAAGCTCGACCTCTCACTGTGGACGGCGATCGTCCCGGTTGGCCTGCTTACGGCACTCGTCGCCGTCGTCGTCGACCAGGTCGGCCTCCGCCCGATTCGCCGGCGTGGCGGCGCAGAGATCTCGCTGATCCTCGCAACCGTCGCCTGGGGGATCATCCTCGTCGAGATCGTCCGGCAGGACTGGGCCTACGGACCGAGCGCCCTCAGCCTGCGTTCGGCCGCTCGGCCCCCGATCAACGTCCTGGGGATCGAGCTTCGCTGGGACACGCTCGGTGTCCTCGCCAGCGGGACGGTTTTGGCGCTTGGCCTCGCAGCTTTCCTGAAGCTGACGAGGACCGGTCGCGCCGTCCGCGCGGTCGGCGAGAGCGGCCCGACGGCGGCGCTGATGGGTATCGACGTCGAGCGGATGCTCGCGATCAGCGCGGCGCTCGCCGGGTTCCTCGGCGGTGTCGCCGGGTTGCTCGTCGGGTACCTCTTCTCCGCCGGGATCTCAACCGGGACGATCGGCGTGAAGGCGCTCGCCGCAGCGGTGATCGGGGGGTTCGGGAACATCCCCGGAGCGATCATCGGCGGGCTCGTGCTCGGAGTGTTCGACAACATAGTCGCCGCCGACGTCTCGGCGACCTGGCGCGACGCGATCGTGTACGGGCTGATCATCGTCGTGCTGCTCCTGCGCCCGGGCGGGCTCTTCGGAAGGCGGACGAGTGCGCGCACGTGACGCGATCCTCAGCCGGCACCATCGCTCGCGCACGGTAACGATCGTGGTGACTGCAGTGGCGGTCGCCGCGCTGTACGGCGCGGCCCCCCGGTACGACGGCACGTTCTTCCTCTCGTTCCTCGTCGATGTCGTGATCCTCGGGCTCGCCGCACTCGGCCTGCAACACACTGTCGGTGACGGCGGCGTCCTGAACCTCGGGCAGGCGGCGTTCTTCGGGCTCGGTGCGTACGGCGGTGTCTGGACGCTTCAGCACTGGCACTGGACGACGCTCCCGGCATTCGGCGCTGCGATCGTGGTCGCCGCGCTCGGCGCCGTCGTGATGGCGCCGCTGCTCCGGCTCAGAGGCGTCTACTTCGCCATGGCCTCGTTCGCGTTCGGCGCGATGATGTTCGAGATCTTCGGGCAAGCGGTCTCGCTGACCGGCGGCGAGAACGGGCTCTTCCTCGTGCCGCCGTTGCGCGTCTTCGGGCACACATTCATCGGCAACCGCGACTCGTACCTCGTGGTGCTCACCGTCGCGCTCCTCTGTTACGCGGTGCTCGCACTGTTGATGCGGTCCGGGTACGGCCTGTCGCTGCACGCAGTGCGCCAGAGCGAGAACGGCGCCCGCGCGGCAGGGGTCAACGTCGCGCGGCTCCGCTTCTTCGCGCTGCTGATCGGCGTGATCCCCGCGGCGCTCGCGGGCGTCCTGTATGCGCAGGTGCACGGGATCGTTCAGGCAAGCGTCTTCGACTACAACCAGTCCGTCGCGCTGATCACGATGGTGATCGTCGGCGGCGTAGCAAGCCGATGGGGCGCGTTCGCCGGCGCGCTGCTCGCGCAGTACATCTCCGTCTACCCGCGCGCGATCGAGCAGTACCGCTTCCTGCTCTACGGCGTGCTGATCGCCGCGCTGATGATCGTCCTCCCCGGCGGTATCGCGAGCGTCGGGCGTGTTGCGCTCGCGCGAAGCCGCGTGCTCCTCGGAGGAGGTCGGCTGTGACGGGCCTGCTCGATCTCTCCGACGTCAGCCGTTCGTTCGGAAGCCTCAAGGCGGTGGACGGCGTCACGACATCGATCGCCGCCGGTGAGATCCGGGGGCTGATCGGCCCGAACGGCGCAGGGAAGACGACGGTCGTGAATTTGATCTCGGGCTTCATCCCGTTGACCGGGGGAATGATCGAGCTCGACGGCCTCCGCCTGGACCGGATTCCGGCTCATGCGCGCGTCCACCACGGCATCGGCCGCACATTCCAGACCCCGCAGCTCTGCCCCACGATGTCTGTGCTCGACAACGTCGTCGTCGGCGCGCATAAGCGCCTCGCCACCGCGCGCTTCCGCAACCTGCGCGCACGGTCGAGCCTCTCGTCGTTACGCTCCGAAGCGGCGAACCGTGCGAAGCAGGTCGGACTCGGCGATCTGTTGCACGCGCATGCCGGCGGGCTCTCGTACGGCCACATGCGACTCCTCGAGATAGCGCGTGCCTTGATGGGAAGCCCGCGGCTCCTCCTGCTCGACGAGCCGGTCGCCGGCATGAACGAGGTCGAGAGCGACGAGGTGGCGACGATCGTGCGCGAGCTACCGCAGGCCGGGACGACCGTGCTCGTGATCGAGCACGACATGCCGTTCGTCATGGGCCTCTGCGACCGCATCACCGTGCTCGACCACGGAGACGTGATCGCCGAGGGGACGCCTGCGGAGGTGCAGGCGGACCCCCGTGTAGAAGAGGTCTACCTCGGCACGCTGGGGGACGAGGGATGACGCCGCTTCTCCGGGTCAGCAACCTGGTCGCCGGCTACGGCGAGCTCCGAGTCCTGCGCAGCATCTCGTTCGAGCTGCATCCGGACGAGATCCTGGCTGTCGTCGGTGCGAACGGTGTCGGCAAGTCGACGCTGCTGAATGCGATCATCGGTCAGGTACGGATCTGGTCAGGGACGGTGGACGTCGCAGGCACGCGGGTGTCGGGCCGGGGTGCGCACGCGATCGTCGCGAGCGGCGTCGCGCTTGTCCCCGAAGGGCGGCGAGTCTTCGCGAACCTGACCGTTGCCGAGAACCTGCTGCTCGGCGCACACACGAGACGGGACAAGAAGCAGGTGGCGGCCGACGTCGACCACTGGCTCGAGTCGTTCGCGGCGTTGCGGGCGCTCGAGCACCGCGCTGCGGGGCTCCTCTCGGGTGGCGAGCAGCAGATGCTCGCGCTCTCGCGGGCGCTGATGAGCCGCCCGAAGGTGCTCCTCCTCGACGAGCCGTCGCTCGGGCTCGCGCCGAAGGTGATCACGTCGGTGTTCGAGTTCATCACCCGCGTCCGAGACGAGGGGACGGCCGTCGTGCTGGTCGAGCAGAACGCGCGCCTCGCGCTGCAGTGTGCCGACCGCGCGATCGTGATGCAACGCGGCGAGGTTCGAATCGAGGGACCTGCGGCCGAGCTCGCAAGCGATCCGCGCGTCCGCGACATCTACCTCGGCCGCACGAGCGAGGTGACGTGATTCTCGGGTGCGGCATTCGTCACACCGCCTTGCGACGGAGCGTCCTACAGTTCGCACCCGAGCCCGAAGGAGACTGATGACCGACGATTCGACTCTCGCAGACGACGCAGCGCCCGTGTCCCCGTGCCACCGCGGGATCTTCACGATCGCGGGCGTCATCCCCTCGCAGCTTCAGTGGCGCGACATGACCTACGAGCCGCTCCGCGGGAAGATATGGACTGTCAGCGAAGGCATCAACCGCTCGATCTTCATCGAGGGAAAGACCGGCGTCATCGCCTTCGATACGTTCGGGTCGCCGATGGGAGCGATCGCCTACCGCTCGGCGATCGACCGTGTTCTGCCTGGCAAGCCGGTGCACACGCTCGTCTACACGCACGACCATCTCGACCACACGGGATACGCGGCGGACTTCGCGCCCGATGCGCGCATCGTTGCGCACGAGCTGACGCAGAACGTGATCGTCGCGCGGCAATCCGACGGCCAGCTTCCGGCGACCGAGACGTGGTCGGGCGAGACTGCGTGGTGCGAGATCGACGGTGTCCGCTTCCTGCTCGTCTATCCGGGCCCGACGCACGGGGACGGCAATTGCGCAGCGTGGTTCCCGGACCTGAAGCTCCTCTTCATGGTCGACACGATCATCCCCGGCGTCGGCTACACGTTCCTGCCGGACTGGCACCTCGCGTCCTACATCCCCACGCTGACGCGGCTGCTCGCGCTCGAGTGGGACGTCTTCGTCCCCGGCCACTTCTGGCTGACAGACCGCGACGGCTTTGCCGAGAACGTCCGGTGGTACGAGGCTGTCGCCGAGACCGCGCAGGAGGCGATCGCGGACGGCGTTGACGTGGACAGCCTGCACGAGGTGACGCGTTATGCTCACGAGCGGCTCGCGGCCGACCACGGGGCGCTCTTTCGCTTCAACGAGTACGCAGGGATGAACCTCCTACGCTACGTCTATGAGTTCGTGCACGGCGGCTGGGGCGTGGAAGGAAACACCCCCGCATGCCACGCACCGCTCGAGGTGCCGCATGCTCACTGACGGGCCGCGCGGACGCTTCACGCTTCCCGCTGAACGCTTGGCCTTCCTCTACGAGGAGCCCGAGCTCCAGGTCGACGAGCTCGGGGAGGGTTTGTGGACCATCTATGATGGGCAGTATCGCACCGTCTTTGCCGACTCCGACGACGGCGTGATCGCATGGGACACGCTTTCGACGCCGGGCCGCGCACGCGCCTACCGGGCCGCAATCGAACGGCCCATCTCCACCGTCGTCTACTCGAACGATCATCTCGATCGCAGCGGGTGGTGCAGCGAGCTCGCTCCAGACGCCGAACGCGTGGCGCACGAGTGGTGCGCGCGTGTGGTCGCGTTGCGGGGAGCGGACGGTCAACTGCCCGTCACTCGGACGTTCTCCGCACGCGAGGGGCTCGGCCCGGCGGTCCTGCATTTCCCCGGCCTGACCTCGGCGAGCGGCAACATCGCGACGCTTTTCCCGCGGCAGCGGGTGCTCTACGCGCCGGAGACCGTGCTCCCGAACGCGCGCTACTCCATGCTGCCGGATTGGCACATCACCGCGTTCTCGGCCTCGCTCCGCGCGCTGCTCGAGCTGGACTTCGACACGGTCGTTCCCGGCCGGTACGGCGTGATGACGCGCGAGCAGTTCGCGGAAGGAGTCGCCTTCCTGGAAGCCGTCGACGCGGCCGCGCAGCACGCGTTCGCCGAGAGCGTCGCCGTCTGGCTGTTCGACGCGATGGAGGCCTACGTCAAGGAGCAGCTGGCCGAGACGTGGGGCCACCTCGACGGCTTTGACGAGCACATCGGGATTATGGGCTTCCGGATCGCGCATCACTACCTCACCGGCGGCTGGAGCACGGAGGACACACCTGCGGCCCTTCCGCAGGCATGACGGAGTACGACGTCCTCGTCCTCGGTGGAGGGCTCTCGGGCGGCCTCCCCGCCGCGGCGTACCTGCAGAAGGCGGGCGCGAGGGTTGCGATCGTCGAGCAGGGCGTCGACGCCGGCCGCTTCTATCTCTCCTACGAGCTGTACCCCGGCGTGCGGTTCGACCACTCGCCCGTCAACTTCTCGGGGCTCTCTCCCGCGATCGGCGACCTCGACCTCGAGTCGCACGGCTACGCGCTTGCACCACCTCCCGTGACGCTCGCGGCGATGGACGGACGCGGCAACAGCGCGGTTTTCTATCCCGACATGGCGAGGACGTGCGCGGAGCTCGCGCGGTACTCGCCTGCCGACGCCGACACGTTCGGTGCATTGCTCGGGCGCCTGTTCGCGCAGGCCCCCGCGCTTCTCAAAGCGGCGTTCTACACACCGCATCCGGACGCGGCCGCGTACAGCGAGGCCGTGCAGATGACCGCCGAGGTGCTGCAGATGACGGAAGCCGACCTGTTGCGCACGACCGGCCCCGAGTTGCTCGAGTCGCTCTTCGAGTCGGACGAGGTCAGGCGCTTCGTAACGGCGCTGCCGGCGCTCAACCTCTTCGGGGACCTCCTCCAACCGGGCCAGGGCGCGCTCGCGTGGGCGTGGAGCCTGATGCTGCGGGCGGCGGTCGCACCGGGTGGGAACCAGTCGCTCGTCAAGGCGCTCGAGCGCTCGTTCGTCGCATCAGAGGGAACGCTGCTCCGCAACACGGTGGTGCACGACATCCTCGTGGAGGGCGGACGGTGCGTCGGCGCGACCGTGACCCCCTTTGGGACGACGGACGTCGTCACGCTGCGTGCGCGCGGCGCGGTGATCTCGAATCTCGGGGCGCCGCTGACCGGGCGGCTGCTCGGGTCGCATGCGTGGCCGGCGCTTTCCGGGTGGAAGAGCGACAACCGCGTTCTGACAGTGCAGGACCTCGTGCTGCGGCGGCCGCTCGATCTTCCCGAGGACGTCGCGGCGGCACCGCGTGTCTACCTCGTCTGGGACAGCTGGGACGAGTGCGTCAACTGGCTCGCGCAGAGCCGGACCGACTCGGCGGAGACGTACTTCGGCGACATCGAGCTCACGCAGTTCCACCGGATCTACCCCGGCGCCCCGAATCGCTTCGGCCTGCGCGTGCGGTACGGGACCGGCCCGTACATCGACGATGCCTGGGACGCTCGCAAAGGCCCGTTCGCGGAGCGCATGCGCGGCATCCTCGGAGCGCTCGACCCGGAGCTCGACGCAATCGTGGAGTACGAGCACACCGCCAGCCCGCTCGACTTCTGGCGCAGCAATCCCGCCGCGACGCATGGGAACCCGATCGGCGGCGACTTCGTCGGGGGGCAGTGGATCGAGGACCGGCTGCCGTATCGCTCTCCTGTCCCGCAGCTGTACCTCTCGAACGCGGTGTGGCCGCCTGCGTTGTCGTGGCTTGCCGCCGGTTACAACGTCGCGTGCGTCGTCGCGGAGGATCTGGGCATCCGGGAGCAGCCGTGGTGGCACCACCAGCCGGGCTCGTGGTTCGCGGCGCGTGCAGCGGCGGCCGAATCGGCATGAGCGTCGACGCACCCCTAGAGATCGTCGGGCGTGGCCACCAGGGGCTGCGCCGGGCGGCCGACCTGGCCAAGAGCGGGACGCCGGTCGTCTACCGCGAGCCGGGGCTCCGCGCCGGGGGGCGGCTGATCACCGAGTCGTTCCTCACGCCGTTCCGCTTCAACCTCGGGCCCGCGCTGGTCCACCGGCGGCTCGCCGGAGCAGTCCCCGTGATCGAGCCGGACCTCCTCGTGGCGGTGGCCGCCTGGCGGCTCGGGCGCGACGCGCGACCGCTCAGCGCGGCGGAGACGGTCGCCGCCACGCTCGACGCCTCCGAGGTGGACGACCCTGAGACGCGCGCGGTGCTGACCGCTCTCGCGTTGCTACTCGGGATCGATCCGGACGCGCCGTGGTCGGGCGCAGGCATCGTGCAAGGCGCCGCCGACCTCGCCGACCTCGTCCTCGTGGGCGGAGGAAACGGGTCGATCCCCGCCGCCTGGATCGACGAGATCGTGGCGGCAGGGGGGACGGTCATCGAAGGCCTCTCGCCGTGGCAGCCCGAGCCGCCGCTCGAGGGCTCATTGGGCACGTGCCGGCTCTTCGTGGGCGTACGGGGCGCCGGTCCTTCCCTCGACGCGTTCGCGACTGCCTACGGGTTCTCGGACGAGTCGTCGCTGCTCGAAGGGTTGAGCGAGCTCAGGCACGGCCGCGTCGGGTCGCCGCTCGGTTTCGTGCTCTCGAACGCGCATCTGGACAGCACGCCGACCACCGGGGCCATCACCTCGTTCGTTTGGCAAGGGCCTGTTCCGAGTCGTGACGGCGCCTTCTCCCGCTATGCGTATATCGAGGACGTCCTCGCTGCAGTCGGCGTGGACGAGCGAGACGTGATCTTCCGATTGCTCTGGCTACCGGCGGAGACGCGCGAGATCCTCGGCGGCACGCCGTCCTACTTGGACTCGTAGACCACCGACGGCGTCGCTCGAGCGCTCGCGGTGGCGGTGCTGTTCCTCGTCGGCTACGCAGCACGTCGGGTCACGGCCACACCGAATCGCGCACGACGTTCACCGTGCGGCCGGTCGACTGATCTCGGGTCAGCGAGTGTGGCGCGCGGCCGGGCAGCACGGCGATCCGAGCCCCGTTCGCCGCGATCGCATCTCCCCGCGCGTTCGTACCGAGGAATCCGGCCTGGACCGGCCTGCAGACGAATCCACCCAGAGCCGTGCGTCCTCGCCGGGGGAGCGTCGGCCGGTGGGCACGTGTGCATTCTTCGAACTTCTCCAACATTCGCTCCCGATCTGATAAAGCAACGAGCCGTGTGATGAGGGCGCCGGCGGATTTTGATGTCGTCAACACGGTTCTGACGATGTCGCGAGAGGCCTTGCCCTCCAGCTATTGCTTCGCAGGAACGCGACCGATAGAGGGAACCGGATGTGGAGACGGCGAAGGCAACGATTTAACGGGGGCTGGACAATCGGCCGAGCGCGAGTCAGCCGGCAGCTTCGCCAGAACCTCAGGGAAGGCTGGAAGACTTGGGCGGCTGCGCTCTTGATGTGCGCCGCATTCGCTGTCTGGTCGTTTATCGCCGGGCCGGTCTTCGGCAGATTCTTGGCAGCTGGAACGGCGTCATCGCTGGGATGCTCGTTGTCATGTACTCACTAGGCGGTCACATCTCGGCGTTCCGTTGGTGGCTCGGCGCCGAAGGTGAACGAGATACAGCGAGGGAAATCGAAAAGCTGAGTGCGATTGGCACTGTGAGCATGACCTGGAGTACCCGAACGGCAACTACGACCATGTGCTCGTCGGCCCACCCAGTGTCTTTCTGCTCGATTCGAAATTGCTCCATGGCACGTCTGCGGTAGGAGGAGATTCGCTGCGGTCGGGCAGGGTCCACTACTCGCGCCGATGGAAGAGGCATTCGACGGGTACTGGCGCAGCCCAATCTTGCTCCTCGTCAACGCTGACCCCCAGCTTCGAGAGCTGCGATTCAGGCGATGTGGGGAGCTTGAATTCTGCCAGGTGAGAGGACGCTCGCGCGCAACGCGCTCGTGCGTTGAGACGGTGCTGGCACGGGATCGCGGTGCGACAACGCGATCACGACCCCGATCGGGTTCGCGGACCGATGGACGGCTCTTCGTTTGGTGCATGAAGGGGCGCGTCGTCGTTGCAACGCAGGTGGTTAGTTGCGCGGGGGTCGGGTTGGTGTTGCGGGGCGTACTGTCATGGCGATGCCTGCAGCGGCGGTCCAGAGCATGAACAGGAGGAATGCTTGGAAGCCGATGGGGGTCAGCTGCAGGATGCCGATCGGGAGTGCTGTCCAGGCCAGCCAGCGTGGGAATGCCCGGCGTGCGAGGCCGGCTACGGCTACGGCGAGCAGGAGGAGTTCGACGCCGCCCGCGATTGGGAGGGACAGCTCGGTGCCGGAGAGGTGCAGGGCTTGGAGGGCGGCCGGCAGGGTCGTGGGTGCGTTTGCGATGTCGCCGAGGGTGTAGTAGGTGCCGGCGCTCGCGAGCAGTCCGGCTGTTGTGACGGCCCCGCCGAGGAGTGCTCCTCCTGCTACGGCGGGATGAAGGGCTTCGCGGCGGATCCTGGCCCAGACGGCGAGCGTGAAGATCGCGAAGAGAACAGCGCCGTAGGCGAGGATCGTTCCGGCCGTCAACACGTGCGAGTGGTGGGTTGACCAGTAATTCTTGACTGTGGCGATCGGCGTGTCGGGCTCGGGGTTCTTGCCCATCAGGAGAAAGCCGGCGAGGGTGAGCGCAGCGAATGCGACGCCCGTGAGCGGTAGGGCTTGGCCCAGCTGCTCGATCCGGGCGTTCTGATCCAGGGGTTGTGCGGTGACGTTCTCCATCTGGTGCCTCCGTTTCGGTTGCTTGCCCCGCCGACGGTAGGGGTCGGAGGCGGCGAAGTCGTCGGTCGATCGGCGGATCTTGCGGTCAGCCGATCGGCTGATCTTTGTTCGCCGCTGGATCGGCCGACTGGCCGATGACAACTGGCGTACGGCGGTTTACCGTTCAGGTCATGCAACCGCTGCTCTCATGTTTGCGCGGGTCGGCGGTGGCGTCGGGAAGGCTCGATTTCGTCCTGGCCTGCGTCCTCATCGTGGGTGCCGAGTTGGCGATCTGGGTCGGTGGCGACGGCGCGGGTCACGACGTGCGTGCCGCTCTCATCGCCCCGTTGATACTCGGGCCGATCGCGGTACGGCGTCGGTATCCGGCGCTCGTCGGAGCGGGGGCGCCGCTGCTCGCGGGTCTCGAGCACGCCGTCTGGGGAGGTCTGCAGTTTGTCGGGTATCCCGTCGCCTACTTTTGTGCCCTGTATGGACTGACGGTGTGGACGCCGCTTCGCCGCTTTCTGCTCGGTTGGTCGTTGCTCGTTGCAGTGGGCCTCGTTGTGAGCGCCAGGTCGCGCGCGACGCTGCATGATGGCGTCACGTTTACGGTGGTGACTGCTTTGGTGATGCTGCTCGTGCGGCGGGTGGTCGGGGACCGCGAGCGCCGCGCCGAGTTGGCCGAACGCGAGCGCGACCTCGCTGGGCGCGAGGCGGTGGTGGGGGAGCGGGCGCGGATCGCGCGGGAGCTGCACGATGCGATCGCCCACAATGTCTCGATGATCGTGGTGCAGGCCGGGGGAGAGCGGCGGGCGCTTCATGACGAGAGTTCGTCGACAAGTGAGGTGTTGGAGACGATCGAGCAGATTGGCCGTGGCGCTCTGACCGAGATGCGCCGTCTGGTCGGCATGCTGCGCAGCGACGGCGTCGATTCGCTCGCTCCGCAGCCTGGTCTCGCCGATCTACCACTGCTAGTGACGCAGGTGCGGGAAGCGGGCCTGCTGGTTGAGCTCCACGTCGAGGGTGAGCAGCGCATGCTGCCGGTCGGGATCGAGTTGTCGGGGTACAGGATCGTGCAGGAGGCGTTGACGAACGCGCTCAAGCACGCGGGCGATGCCCGCGCCGTTGTGCACGTCCGCTACGGCAGCGACTCGCTGGAGCTCGAGATCGTCGACGACGGGGAGGGAGCATCATCGCCGGTTTCGGGCGGCGGGCACGGTCTGGTGGGGATGCGCGAACGCGTCGCGCTCTACGGCGGCCTGCTCGACGCCGGCCAACGCCCGAGCGGCGGCTTCACCGTCCGAGTCGTTCTGCCTACACGATGACGACCGTTCTGATCGCAGACGACCAGACGCTCGTCCGGGTTGGGTTGCGCAAGATTCTGGAGAGCGACCCGGACACGACGGTTGTCGGCGAGGCCGGCGACGGCGAGGCCGCCGTCACCGCGGCGCGGAACCTACGTCCCGACATCGTCCTGATGGACATCCGCATGCCCGTCCTCGACGGGATCGAGGCGACACGCCGGATCGTGCACGCCCAGCCTCTGACGCGTGTTCTGGTGGTAACGACCTTCGGGCTGGACGGCTATGTCTACGACGCGC
>JACDGR010000392.1 GCA_013821525.1 Actinomycetota bacterium | reverse complement strand
GCTGTTCGGCTCGGCGCGCACATACGTCGCGCTCGCGCCCGTGGTCGGTCTCTCTGCCGGAACCGATGCAGACCTCGGCGGCAACATCACGCTCCGGCCCGTGATCGGCGGCGAGATCTCGAAGCTCTGGCCGGAGGCACAGGGGCTGATGCCGTTGGAGTTCGGGCGGGACGTCGACCGGATGCTGGTGCTCGAGTTGAAGCGTGAGCTCTCTCCGGACGAAGCCGATGCACCTGACGCAGCTGCCGAGCTCGCGGACGCCGTGACTGCGCTTCGGCTCGCAACCGCAGGCGCCATCGCTGCGGGGCCTGTCGTCTTCGAACGGCTCGACTATCGCCCGCTGCGCATCTCGTCGCTCCTGCCGATCGCAGCGACGCAGCCGCGCGGTGAGTCGACGCGGCTCGACAAGCTGCGCGCCCGCCTCACCGCCGACCTGCGCGCGAAGCTCGTGGTTGCAGACACCGACCGGGAGCTCGGCGAAGCACTCGACCGCTGGGAGCTCTCGCTCTTCTCCGAAGAGCCCTTCCGTTCGGCGCAGGTGCGCGAGTCGCTTGATTGCCTGCTCGGAGCAGGCGGTGGCAGCTGGGCCGCTGCGATGCGCGCTGCGGTCCTCCTCGGCGACAAGCCGCAGGAGCGTGGAGCGGTAGCCGAGGGCCTGCGGGCCGAGCGGCTCGACCGATCCGCGCGCGACAACGTCCGGCGGACGCTCGTCGAGGCGCTCCTGCACGGGAACAGAGCCGAGCTCGTGCACGCGCTGGACGACACCCTGCTCGGGCTGCGCCCGCGGCCGGCGAGCGTCCTGCGCGTCGCCTAGGTGTAGTTCCTGTTTCACTAGACATAAGTCGGACAGAAGAGCGGTGTGATCGCGCTCACCGGTGCCACAGGGACAATCGGATCGAAGCTCCTGCGGGTGCTCGAGGCCGAGGGGCGGCCCGTGCGGGCGCTGACCCGCTCGCCTGCGGCGTCGAGCGCATGGCCGCGACGACCGAGGTCGCGACGGCCGACCTGCTCGATCTCTCGTCGCTCGAGAGCGCGTTCGAGGGTGTCGAATCGCTCGTCTATCTCGTGCACGCGCTGGACGGCGACGACTTCGCCGAGAGCGACCGCCGCTCGGCGTTGAACGCCGTCGCCGCTGCGACCGAGGCCGGCGTCGGCCGGATCGTCTACCTGGGCGGTCTCGGCCGGGGGCAGCTCTCGCCGCATCTCGAAAGCCGCCGAGAGGTCGGCCGGATCCTCCGTGACTCGGGCATCCCGACGATCGAGCTACGCGCCTCGATCATCCTCGGCGAGGGCAGCGCGTCCTACGAGCTTCTGAAAGCGGTGGTCGAGAACGTCCCCGCAGCCGCCGTGCCGGATTGGGTCAACTCGCCGGCGCAGCCGCTCTACATCGACGATGTCGTCGCCTACCTGCGTGCCGCATTGACGATCGACCTGACTGAGTCGCGCGTCTACGAAGTCGGCGGCCCGGAGAGGCTCTCCTATCTCGATCTGATGAATCTCTACGCAGAACAGCACGATCTGACGCGCTTCTTCCTGCCACTACCGGTGCCACCGGGGGTGGGCCTCTGGCAGCAGGCGCTCGAGGCCGTCGCGCCGGACCGCGCAAAGGTCTGGCTGCGGTTGATCGAGAGCCTGCGCAACGAGACGACAGTGCAGGACTCGAGCGCCGGACGCGACTTTCCCGACGTGCAGCCGCGGTCGGTCGCCGACGCGCTGCGCGCGGCCGCGTAAAGACGGCACGGATCCGGCACAGACACGTCACACCTGTCGCGCTAGCTTCGGTGCATGGACGAGGCCGAGCGAGTGCTCGCACGATTGCGGCGGATCGAGGGACTGCGGGCCGGTGCGCCGCCGAGCCTCCTGCTCGCCGAGTTGCGGGCGCTCGTGCCGGAGGCGGAGCGGTGGGCGCGCCGCGAGGGGGACGCACGGGCGAAGGCGGCGGCGACGAAACTTCGTGAGGAGGCAGAAGGAATGCGGTAGGCCGAGCAGAAATGGCGCTCCACATGGGTCTTGCCCGTCTCCTTCCGCGTCCCAACATTCGACCTGCCGGAGCAGCCGCTGCTGCCGAAACGCAGGTGATCGTGCTCGCGAACCAGAAGGGCGGCGTCGCGAAGACGACGACGACGCTGAACCTCGGCGTCGCCTTCTCGGAGCTGGGCCACCGGGTGCTGCTGGTCGACCTCGATCCGCAGGGCAACCTGACCATGTCGCAGGGCCTGAACCCCGACACGATCCAGCAGTCGATGTTCGACGTGCTCGTTCACCGGCTGCCGATGGAGCAGGTGATCGAGACGCAAGAGGTCGACATCGCCGTCTCCTCGATCGATCTCGCAGGCGCCGACATGGCACTCGCGAGCCAGATCGGACGGGAGCGCGCCCTCGAGAAGGCGCTTGCTCCGATCAAGGATCGCTACGACTACATCTTCGTCGACACCCCGCCGTCGCTCGGGCTGCTGACGATCAACGCCTTCGTCGCAGCCACCGGCGTGATCGTGCCCGTCCAGACCGAGTACCTCTCGCTGCGCGGGCTCGTGCAGCTCGAGAACACGCTGACCATGGTGCGCGAGAACCTCAACCCGTCCGTCGAGATCATCGGGATCGTCCCGACGATGTACGACCGCCGTGTAACGCACTCACGGGAAGCGGACGAGATCCTGCGCGAGAACTTCGGTGACCTCGTCTACAACACGCGTATTCGGAAGACCGTTCGTTTTGCCGAGGCTCCCGTGAAGGGGACATCGGTTCTCGCCTACGAGCCGAAGGGCGAAGCGGCGAACATGTACCGCGATCTGGCGAAGGAGGTGCTCCGCCATGGCAAGAAATCGCGCCAGCATGCGTGAGGGGCCGCTCGCAGAGCTCTTTCGCGCCACCGAGGCAGCACAGAAGCAGACGGCGAAGAGCGCGCCCGAGGGGCAGCAGCTTTCGACCGAGCCAGAACTGCCGATTGCCGCCGACGAGCCTCCCGTCTCCCCGAAGCCCACAGCCCCGAAGCGCGGAGCACCCAGGCCGCCGACCCCGATTCGCGCAGTCGAACCGGCGCGTGAGCCCGAACCCGTCGCCGATCGTCCTGTCGCGCGCTGGCTCGACCCGCTGCCTGAGCAGCCCGCACGCCTCGAGCGTGCGCGCGACGCCTCGTCGTATCTC
>JACDGR010000391.1 GCA_013821525.1 Actinomycetota bacterium | reverse complement strand
CCCGCAGCCAGCGCCAACGCTGGGCTGCAAATACGAGCCGACTGGCTTGCTGCACGCCTGGACCGCGATCAAGGCACTGCTCGTCCCGAAGAACACGAAACCATGATCCAAAGTCCTGACTGTGATCAAGGAGCGGACCCTGCTACCCCCATAAAAGATCCGAGCCACAGGTCGGGCCGGAGGAATTGTTGATCTCAACTCCGGCGGTCATTATTGCTCCTTCACGCAAATACTCCAAAATGACTCCGCCTGGAAACTCGTAGTCTGCGTCCTGGCCGTCTCCGCGCTACCAGCTGCGCCCTGACCGCATCCGGCCAGTCCTTGAGGAAACGCAACGGTCAGTTGATCGGGTGCTCGCTCGCCGCGCCTCGGGCTATCGCTCCTGAGCCGGCAACCGAGGCAAGATCCACAATATCGAGCCGAGGTCACCTGGTATGACGCTACAGCGATACCTGCACCCGATGGAGGATCGATCAAGGCAAGGGTCTGGCACCGAAGCGGAAGTTTGAGATCTAGCGGTGCAGATGCTATTGAAGTCGAGTACAGTGTGTGGTAGAACATGGACATCCACTGTCCGAGAACGAAAGCTAGCGGATGTCTGACACCACAGATCCCTTTGAGCTGGCGAGCCTCGAAGCTACTGCCCGTACCAGCATGCCATCCACAGCTGTCCGCTGCGTTCTCTCGCGGCACACGTGACGCGATCACGTCTCAACGACCGAGAGCTAGATCAAGAATGATTCCCATCGTTGCCGAGGCGGCACGTGTCGCGGTCGTTGGGGCAGGAGTGGCCGGATTGGTAGTTACTGCGCTCCTGCGTCGGCGTGGAGTCCATTGTGATCTGTTTGAACGATCTCCAGCTCTCGACGCGGTCGGCGCGGGGATCCAGCTATCCCCGAACGGGGTGCGAATCCTACATCGGTTGGGGCTGGCAGCCGCACTCGCGGAAAACGGCGTCAAAGCTCAGGCAATCGAAACCAGACGGTGGGACGATGGAAGTGTGATCGCACGGACCCACCACGGTCCGGCGTGTGACGAGCTGTTCGGTGCCCCCTACTACATGATCCATCGAGCAGATTTGCAGCGCTGCCTCGTTGGTGCCTTGCGGCCCCACGGCGTAGTCCAGCTTGGGCAGCACTGTGACCGCGTCGTCGAACAGTCCGATCACGTCGAACTCCACTTTACGAACGGGGCCGTCACAACCGCCGACCTGGTTATCGGCGCAGACGGGGTCAATTCGGTCGTCCGCGACGCCGTTGTTCAGGACGAACCGAGGTTCTCGGGGAACGCTGTGCATCGCGGTGTAATTGCAGCGGGGCATGTAGCGCCCTTTATCAGTGAGCCCCAAGTGCTCTTCTGGCTTGGTCCCGATCATCACGTCACGTACTACCCGATCGCGGCGGGCAGGACGGTCCATTTCAGCGCCGTCAGCGTCACCGATGACGCGCGGTTTGGCTCCTCGACGACGGGTGCGGAAGCTGCAGACCTCGCCGTGGCTTTCGCGGGCTGGCATGAGGACGTTCGAAGGGTGGTCACGACAGCCGAATCGGTGACCCGCTGGGGGCTGTTCGACCACGACGTTGCCGAACGCTACGGCACGGATCGGGTCGTCCTCGTCGGCGATGCTGCCCACCCGATGCTTCCCTACATGTCCCAGGGCGCTAACCAGGCACTCGAAGACGCCGTCGTGCTCGTGGATTGCCTGGGTGATTGCGCACCGCGCGACCTCGCCCGAGCGGTGCGTCGCTATGAGGAGCTGCGCAAGCCGCGCACCGCCGAAATCCATCGACGGTCCCGCGTGCGGGGGGAGACATTCCACCTCGCCGACGGCGTACAGCAGCGGGAGCGCGACGCCGCCCTGCGCAGAACCCAGAGCCTTGGCCAGCTCGATTGGCTCTACGGCTACGACGCCACCCTGGCGGCGAAGACCGGTGTATTGCACAAGGTGGAACCGTGACCGAAAGCCTGGAGGGCCAAAGCCCGTGGCACCGACTCGGTGTCAATAGTACGTGGCGACGGGAGAGCGTGTAATGACTCAAGAGCAGAATGGGGTCGCTACGCTGCCGGAGCAGGCAAAGCGGCTGCGCGACTTGCATATCATGGGCCATCCCCTCCTTCTGGCCAACGCGTGGGACTGTGCGAGCGCTGGGGTACTGCAAAACGCAGGCTTCGCGGCATTAGGCTCCACCAGTCGAGGTATCGCAAGGACGATGGGTTACCCCGACGGCGAGGTCATACCGGTCGATCTTGTTTTTAATGTGATCAGCAGGATAGCAGGTTCCACGGACCTGCCGGTCACTGCCGACCTCGAGACCGGCTTCGGGCTTCCCGCCGACGAGTTGGTGCAGCGGATGCTCGCAGCCGGCGCGGTCGGGCTGAATTTGGAGGATTCCAACCTGCAGGGTAAATGTGCAGGGCTGGTAGCGGCACACGAGCACGCCGAGCGGGTGGCAGCCGTGCGCTCGGCCGGAGCGGCGGCGGGTGTCGAAGTGGTCATCAATGCACGCGTCGACGTCTTCCTTGAGCCTTCAGGCGAGCCCGAGGCCAAGATGGTAGAGGTCCTCAAGCGGGGCCGGATGTACCTGGAGGCCGGTGCCGACTGTGTTTACCCCATGGGCGCGCTGGACGAGGAAATGATCTCCCGATTGGTAGGAGAGCTCGGTGCACCGATCAACGTCGTGCACTGGCCGGGGACACCGCCAATCGCGTGCCTCGGCAGCCTCGGCGTCGCCAGAGTCAGCTTCGCCGCAGGCTTACTCGGACAGTGCCTCGACTATCTCGCCGACAAAGCGAAAAGAATTTTAGGCGGTATGGATGTCGTTTCTGTGAGATCCTAATCTAAACAGCGTGTCGCGGGCTCCACAATAAGGAGGTCAAATGCACTCTCTGTTCCGACGGCTATTCCGTGGAAGCGGCTTCTACATAGGCGAGATTTTCCACGACGCCGCCCGCCGCAATCCCAACACCGAGGTGGTGCTTGACCGAGCGCTGCAGTGGGCCCCCGATCGAGGTCTACGCTTCACTGTCTCCGAGCTGGCTGATCAGATCGATGATCTAGCTGCACGACTCTGGGCAGTAGGGGTGCGGCCGAGCGAACGAGTTGCCATCTACAAGTCTGACAACTTCGACATCGCACTGCTTGCCTGTGCGG
>JACDGR010000390.1 GCA_013821525.1 Actinomycetota bacterium | reverse complement strand
ACGAGAAGATTGCGTCCCTGGTCGCCGAGCGGGAAGCCGCCGAGGAAGAGCTGACCGACTCCGCCGGCTCCCGCGAGCAGGCGACCGCCGCGCTCTACCGGCTCCGCAGTGGGGGCGAACGTATGGCACTGCGCCGCGAGTCCGCCGCTTCGCTGAGTGCAGCGCTGCACGCTGAGCTCGAAGCGGCGCGCGCGTTCGACCCCTCCACGTCGATCGAGCTGGAAGCGGCCGCGCGCGACGCGGCGACCTCGGCGCAGTCGGCTGCAGCAGAGCAGGCCCGCCTGCAGGTCGAGGCGGAGGAACGGTGGGCGCGCGTCGCGGCGATCGAGCGTGGGGGGCAGGCGCGTTTCGCCTCTCAGCTCGACGACGTCCTCGCTCGTCGCGCAGAGACCGAGGCGGTCTTGACCGGCGGCACGCGCGACGCGCTCCACGCATTGCGCGGCGCCACGCAGGGCCTCAGCATGCGCCAGGAATCGGCGCAGAGACTCCTGGCCGAGTTGCAGCTCGAGCTCGTGGAGTCGCGTCACGTCCCGGCCGGGCCTTCGCCGGCAGAGCTGGGGCGCGCGGCTGACGAGAGTGACGCCGCGGCCCGCGCCGCGCTGCGCGAGCGCGAGGATCTGGAAGCGCGCCTGCGGCTCGCCCGCGAACGGCTGACGACGCTCGAGCAGTCACTCGCCGAGCGTGAGGGATTGCCGCCGGCAGCGCGCGCGCTTGCCGAAGAGGGGGAGCAGCTCGCCCTGCAGATGCTGGAGGTTGACGCGGGATCCGAGCGTTCGGTGGCGGCCGCGCTCGCGCACCGGGCGTCGGCCGTGCTCGCCGACACTCCGGAGCGCGGGCTCGAGCTGGTGCGGAAAGCACAGGCCGCGGGGCTCGGCTCGGTGCTGATCCTCGTCGGGCGTGACCCGCGTGAGCTCGTGCGCCTGCCAGTGCTGCCGCGCGACGAGTTGCTCGCGTCGGCTGTTCCGGCCGTCACGGAGGACGGGATCGGCTGGGATCCGCAGAGCGGCGAGCTGTGGTTCGCGGGTGAGACCGCCGAGGCGGTGCTGCTCGAGCTCGACGCACGTCGTCGCGAGCTCGGCGCCGAGCTTGCCGACCTTGCCGCGCGCGCCGACGCTGCAGCCGTTCGCACCGACGAGGCCGACAATCGCGCCCGAGCCGCCGCCGAAGCGTTTGCACCCGTCGCACACCTGCGCACGGTCCGCCGTGCCGACCCGGCTCGGCTGGAGCGGCTCGTCGCCGGAGCCGAAAGGCTCGATGAGACCTTGAGGGTTGCGGCGGCGGCCGCAGCCCGGCTCGAATCGCCACTCGCGGAGCGCGCCGGTCGGCTTGCGGATGACCTGCGAGCGATCGCGACGGACGAGGCGGAGCTGCGCCGCGCCGCCGCGGATGCCGACGGGCGCGCACTTGCCGCCGAACGTCGCGCAAACGGTCGCACCGCCGAGGCCTCGGGTGACGTCTCCGAGCTGCGGCTGCGCGCGGAAGAGCTGTCCGCACTCGCGGCAGAGGCAGCGACCGCCGCCGACGACGCAGCAGAGCGAGCACGTTCGGCAGCGCGGGCGCTTGCCGAGTCGGATCCGGCCCGCAGGCATCGTCCAAATGAGTTGACGCTCGAGCGACTGGTCGCCGGCGCGTTGCGCCTCGAGGCCGCGATCGGCGTCGACGTCGAGCGCTTCGAGGTGCCTGTGCGCTCGCGTGCGGAGGCGCAGGCACTGCGCACGACCGAGCTCGGTGCTGCGCTGCGCCGGCTCGGTGCTGCAGAAGTCGAGCAGCGCCAGCTCGCAGGTGAGGCCGGCGAGCGGCTTTCAGCGATCGACATCGAGCTCGCCCGCACGGACGCCGAGCACGACGAGGCGGCCCGCAGGCTCGCCGCCGCAGACGCTGAGCCCGCAGAGGGTGAGGATCGCGACGAGCTCGCGGTCAAGCTCGATCGATACGAGCGCCGCCGGGAGCAGCTCGGCCAGGTCAATCCGCTCGCGAAGGAAGAGTACGAAGCGGAGAAGGAGCGGCTCGACGAGCTAGCCGTTCAGCGCGCCGATCTCGAGCAGAGCCTCGAGGAGCTCGAGAAGCTGCGCGACGATCTGACGAAGACGGTCGAGACGCGTTTCGCAGAGACCTTCGAGGCGGTCGAGCGGCACTTCAACGAGGTCGCCGCAACTCTCTTCCCGGGTGGCGAAGGGCGCCTGCGGACGACAGAGCCCGACGACGAAGGAGAGGAGCCGGGGATCGAGGTCGAGCTGCGCCCGGCGGGCAAGCGCGTGACGCGCCTCTCGCTGCTCTCGGGAGGCGAGAAAGCGCTCGGCGCGATCGCATTCCTCTTCTCACTCTTCCTCGCGCGGCCGAGCCCGTTCTATCTTCTCGACGAGGTCGAGGCGGCGCTCGACGACACGAACATCGGCCGGTTCACAGAGCTCCTGCGCACGTACGCGGATCGCGCGCAGTTCATCGTGATCACGCACCAGAAGCGCACGATGGAGGCGGCCGACGTGCTCTACGGCGTGACGATGGGGAACGACGGCGTCTCGCAGATCGTCTCGCGCCGGTTGCCGCGCGAAGAAGAGATCGCCGCGACCGCGTGAACGATCTCGACTTCGTCTTGCGCGCGTCCGATCTGCTCTGGTCGCGCGGGATCAGGACCTGGGTCTTCGGCGGCTGGGGCGAGGAATTGCGCGGGCTGATCCCGCCACGTGACCACGCCGACCTCGATCTGCTCTACCCGGCACCCGACTGGTCGCGCGTCGATGCTCTGCATCTCGACTGGGTGGAGGCGAAGCACTTTCCGTGGAAGCGCGGATTCGTGTTCGACGGCGTGCTCGTCGAACTGTTCCTCGCCGAGCGTGACAAGGCCGGGTGGTTCACCCAGCTGAAGCGCCGCCGTCACGACTGGCCCGACAACGTCTTCTCGACGAACGGCACCGTCGCCGTCGCCAGCACCGCTGCGCTCGCGGGCTACCGGAACGCCCACCTCCGCGCTGCCTGAGCGGCGCGAGGCTACCCTCACGCGTCATGGCGAGAAGCTGGGCAGAGCTGCTGGGGGAGTCGGGCGCGCGGCCCGAGAGCGAGGAGGAGCGCCGCGGCCTGTTCGGCCGTTTGCGCGAGTCGCTGGGGAAGTCGCGCCGCGCGCTCACGGAGCAGATCGTCGTGGCGGCGTTCGACCCGTCGGACGAT
>JACDGR010000389.1 GCA_013821525.1 Actinomycetota bacterium | reverse complement strand
CATCGCCGAAGGAAAAACACAACGCGAAGCCGTACGTCTACTCAAGCGCTACCTCGCACGCCACCTCTACCGCGTACTCAACAACCAGGCAACAGCAATGACTTGACAAGTCATAGGAGCGTCATTCCGGAACGCTGGCCCATCCGATTGCATCCCAGGGCATTCGCGCCGACGCATGCGCGACGTCTCTGTTGGGTTCTTTAGGGGGAAGGGAGCAGGCTCCCTTCCCCCTAAACTGACTGTTGCTACGGCGTGAAGCTGTAAATGCTTCCAGTCAGGTCGCCGGCGTACAGCTTGCCGCCATGCGCGGCGAGCGCGACAACCGGTGCGGCGAACCCGACGAGCGCTGGGGCATACTTTCCGCCCGAAAGCGGCACACCCACCACCTCGGGCCCCTTGCCCGTTCCGCCGAACAGCGCGACGTAGAGCTTGCCGCCGAGCGCGCCCAGCCCCATCGGGGACGAATGGGCCGGGAATACCGCAAGCGGCTTGTCATACGAGGAGCAGGTGCTGGGCTTGGCGGGACACGAGGGGAAGCCGAAGTCGGCGCCCTGTTTGGCCTCGACCACCCGGTCGATCGGATGCTTCTTTCCGAGGTTCTCCTGACCGAGATCCGAGATCAGAGGGCCGTCGTGGCCAGCAACGAAGAGCGGCTGCCATGGCTGCCTCATACCGCGTGCGACCACGGTGATTTTCCCGGAATCAGGAGCGACCGATACGACGTCGTTCGCATACAGCGTCGAACCCTTGCTGTAGTCATCCGTCTTCTTGTCGCCGAGGCTGACCCCGGCATACAGCTTGCCGTCCGGCCCGACGGCGATGCCGTTGAACGACGTGAATCCCTTCCGCGGGGCGACGAGCACGCGCGACTTCGCGAACCGAGTGCCGTTCCAGCCGCTCCAGGCATAGATGCCGCCACCCCGCACGCCACCACTGACATAGAGGGTTCCGCCGCTGTAGGCGAGCCCGAAGACGTGCGGGGGTGACCCCGGAATCTTCACCGGCTTGCCGCCCTTCAGCACGTAGACGCCTCCCGTGATCTTCGGATGCTGCTCATCGCCGAACCCGGCGACGAAGAGCTGTCCGCCGCCAAAGGCGAACGTCGTCGGGGTGGGCACGCCTCGAGCGAGGACGGTGACCTTGTGGCCGTTCACCGCCTTCGGCGGCGGCGGTGGCCCCTTCGCTGCATCAGCCCCCGACGCGATCACGACGACCCCGGCTAGCACCGCCAAGACCAATAGAGCGGTCGGAACCGCCTTGCGCATATTCATCTGAACCTCCTGACCCGCTTTAGAGAGAACTAGCTGAGCTCGGCACGCGCGCCCGATCGAGAGCAGCCCGTACAAGAACATCGGCCGAGACGTTGGCTCGAACCGTCAGACTCCTTTCGGGCGAATCTAACGATCGACTTCGCTCGAGGCAACTCGTCGGGCGTCATTCCCGAACTGTGAGTGTGTGGGTCGTCCCGTCTGGGGCGTTTGGCACGTTGGCTCCGGTGCTCTCGGTTTGTGACTCGATTCTCGAATGACGCGTTGCTGCGGTGTCTTTCCAGTGATGTGTCCGAGCGGAGAGTCTCGGTGTCGGCCTGGCGTCCGCTTGCTGGCCTTGTTCAGAAGCCTGTCCGCGTTGAGAGCGCGTGACCCGTCACAGTTCTGCCGCCCGCGGTTTTGCATCCCCAGACCGACACCGGTTCGTGTCCCCCAACATTTCGGCTGGAGGTCGGTAAGCGGATGCTCGCAGATCAGCTGGACTACATCGTCGGTGTCGACCCGCACCGCGACACGCACGCGCTCGCGGTCGTGGAGGTTGCCAGCGGCGCGGTCATCGTCGAGGCGACGGTGGTCGCGAACAACGACGGTTACGCGGAGGCGCTGAGGCTCGTCGAGGAGCACGCGACGGGCCGACGCGTGTTCGCGATCGAAGGGACAGGCTCCTACGGTCTGGGTCTCACCCGCTTCCTGACCGAAAGCAGCGAGCGGGTGCTCGAGGTCGGCCGGCTCAAGCGGGAGCGCCGCTCGGGCGGCAAGACCGACGCGCTCGACGCCATCCGTGCGGCCCGCAGCGTGCTCGCGACTGAGCGGCCTGCGACGCCGCGTGCGGGCGGTGAACGCCAGGCATTGCAAGCACTTGTAGCTGCACGCGAAGGAGCCATCAACGCCAAACGGGCCGGGCTCTGCCAGCTGCGAGACCTACTGATCACCACCCCGGAGCCGCTACGCAGCGAGCTGAGGCCACTCACACGCGCACGGCTTCAGCTCGCGCGCACGCTGCTGGAGCATGACCTCGTCGACGAGCTGCGGCTCCTGCTCTACCCGGTCGTGCTCGGAGCCGGCAAGCGCCTCTTCTGCGAGCTCAGCGACCAGATACCTATGCGCCTCCTCGACATCCAGACCGTCGGTCGTAGTCTCGCGTATCTCACCTACGAGCTCGTGCGGCAGCCGGCGGGGCGATGAGCGAGCCGGTCGACCCGCGCCTGTAACTGCGACACGAAGTTCCTACGCCGCCCCATCCAGGCGGCTCGGCCACGACCGGTAGGTGTCCGAGCGGAAGGCGTTGACCGCGTCGTAATCGGGCCGCGGGGGTAGAGAGAGTCCTGCAGGAGCGACTCGAGGCGGCTCCGGACCTCGTCGGCCTCCGCGAGCACGTCCTCGAACGAGACGCGGCCGTTGCGCACGTCAAGAACGCGTGCACGCTCAGGCGCGCGCATCGGCAACGTCAGCCGACCGGTCTCGAGAAACTCGACACCCTGGAAGCCGAGGCGCAGGACGTGTCCCGCGTACTTCGTGTCGAACCCGTATTGCTCGATCAGTTCGGGGCGGTTGACGCGCATCTGACCCCGCTCTCCCGTCATCCGATCGCGCTGCCGTTGCATGTACCCGAGATACGCCTGGCCTGCGCGACGCGAGGCGAACCACTCCTTGTTCGCTCGCAACAGCCGACCTGGCTCGCCGAGAATCGAGCACTGCTCGTCGGGGACGTGCAGCAGCAGCATCACCGTTGGGTTACCCGCGAGCGCGAGCCGGCACCACTTGCGCAGCGAGTACACCGTCCGGTCGATGTCTCCCGGTCCTGAGCGCGCGCCTTCCGGCTGTGTGCGGTAGACCCACTGCTCGAACGGTTGCAAGCCCACCACGTACTCCGGCGGCTCGATGCAGATTCCCATCTCGTC
>JACDGR010000037.1 GCA_013821525.1 Actinomycetota bacterium | reverse complement strand
GCGGCAGGCCGGGCCTGCGGCGCTGGGGCGCGGAGAGGCCGTAACCGAGGTAGGCGTCCGCCGACTCGCCGGGGCGCAGATCCTCCGCGAGGGTGCGCTCGAGGTGCTCGAAGGCCCCGGCGGCGTCGTGGAGCTCCAGCATGATCTCTCTAACCGCAGACGGCCTGGGCCGCGTGGCGCAGGAAGCGCACACCGAGCTCCAGGTCGCTCACGGGAACCCGTTCGTCGGCCGAGTGGATCAGGCGCGCAGCCGTCTCCGAATCCATGGCGCGCGCCGGGAAGAAGCCGTAGGCGACGGTGCCGAACGCCTCGCGCAACCAGTGAGAGTCCGTGAAGCCGGCGACGCAGATCGGCGCGGCGAGCGCGCCCGGCTCTTCCGCCGAGACGAAGGACTGCACGGCATCCCAGAGCGGGCCGCCGATCTCTGAGCGCGTCCCTCCCTGCCGCTCGATGTTCACGAGGTCGTAGTCGCCCGCGCCGAGCCACCCACGCAACGTCGCCTCGGCGTCCTCCGGCGTCTGCCCCGGGAGGATGCGCACGTCGACGGTTACCTCGCAAAGCGCCGGGATCACGTTGCGCTTGTTCGACGCGCGCGCCATCGTCGGGGAGACAGTCATCGCGAGCAGCGGCTCGATCAGCTCCGCGGCAAGCGGCGCGATGCCGCGCGCGACGGTCAACGCATTCTCGGCCTGCGGCACGTCGCCGAGGAGCACGCGCAGGAAGCCGGCGACCTCAGGGATCAGCTGCGGCTCGACCTGGAACTGGCCGAGCCGCTCGATCAGGGGCGCAGCGCGAACGAGTGCGTTGTCGGCGATCGACGGCATCGAGGCGTGGCCGCTGCGGCCGTGCACGCGCAAAAGGAACGGCGAGCTCATCTTCTCGGCGGTTGCGCAGAGGTAGAGCACCTTGCCCGCGAGCTCGATCCGGTCGCCCGCGCCTTCGTTCAGCGAGTAGTCCGCGCGCACCGCATCCGGGTGCGCCTGGACGAGCCATTCGAGACCGAACCCGTCGCCCACCTCCTCGTCCGCGGCGGCGACGAACATCAAGTCGCCGGCGCCTTGCCAGCCTGCTCGTGCGAGCGTCGCGAGTGCCACTGCGCTCGCGGCCACCTCGCCCTTCATGTCGAGCGCGCCGCGCCCCCAGACCTCACCGTCCACCACCTCGCCTCCGAACGGCTCCCGCGACCATTCGGCCGCGTCCGCCAGGACGACGTCGGTGTGGGAGAGCAGCGCCAGGGACGGGCCGTCTCCTCGTCCTCGGATGCGCGCGACGAGATTGGCGCGCTCCGGGGTACGTGCAAAGAGCTCACACTCGACGCCGGCGGGCTCGAGGAAGTCCCGCAGCAGCTCGGCGGCTGCCGTCTCGTTGCCCGGCGGGTTCGTGGTGTCAAGGCGGATCAGCCGTTGGAGGAGGTCGACGACCTCGGTCACCGACGCGTACCCGTGATGAGAAGGTAGTCGCGCACGTCGACGACCTTGTCGCCCATGCGCATCTGCTCGCCGAGACCGGTCACCGCGCCTCTGAGCTCGGCGGCACGTGCTGCGTCGAGCGATCGGGCGAGCGTGACGAGCGGCCCGAACTTCGTCGACATGAAATCCCACATCGCCGCCCCACTCTCCCACTCGAGGGGGCTCGTCCGGCGCTCGAACGACAGCTCGAACGTCTCGCCGAGGAGCCCGCGTACGTGCTCCTCGTCGCCCCAGAGCAGGGGATTGGAGGGCGGTGGCGCCGGCTGAAACGGGCCCATGGTACGGAAGAACGTGCCGATCGAGCCGTCGGGCGCCCAGTTCGCGAGCGCAATCCGTCCACCCGACCGTGTGACGCGCGCGAGTTGCCCTGCGGCGGCGACCTGATCGGGCGCGAACATGATCCCGAACGACGAGGAGACCGAATCGAAGGCGGCGTCTTCCACGCCGTCGAGGCGCTCGGCGTCCCCGACGCGATAGTCGATCTCGAGGCCTCGCTCGCGCGCGCGGGCCTGTGCTGTCTCGATCAGTGCCGGCGCAAGGTCGATCCCCACGACGGTCGCCCCCGCGCGGGCCGCGAGCTCCGCGATGCGGCCCGTGCCGCATGCGAGGTCGAGCCAGCGCTCGCCGTCGGCCGGCAGGAGCGCCTCGGCAACTGCCTCGTGCACATCCCCGAGGAACTCGGCCACCTCGTCGAAGGAGCCTGCGCCCCACATGACGCTTTGCCGTCGCTTCAGCTCCTCATGGGCCATCACTTCCTCCTTCCGAGCACGAGCAGGTAACGCCGCGGAGCGCGGATGCCGCCCTCGGGCGTTCGGTAGCCCTCGTAGAACTCGACGAACGCGTGGTGGAACTCCTCCTGGCGTGCGGAATCGAGGTGCGCGAGCAAGGCGATCACCGGCGGTGCCGACTCGGAGAAGAGCGTCCAGATCTCCTCACCCGAAGCCGCCTCGAGCCACAGCGTCCCATCTTCGAATTCGAGCTCGAACTCCTCGCCGAGCATGTCGACGACGTGATCCTCACGACCCCACTCGTACGTCTCACGGCCCGAGATCGGTTCCTCCGTGAACCGCCGGTAGAGCTCGCCGAGCTTCGGGTTCGGCTTCCAGGCTGTGAAACCGAGGCGGCCGCCCGCGCAGGTGACGCGCGACACCTCGGCTGCGACGTTCGCGTGATCGGGCGCAAAGACGAGCCCGAAGTTCGACGAGAGGACGTCGAAGCACGCGTCCTCGTACGGCAGGTACTCGACGTCCCCGAGGTCGAACCGCACCTCGACACCGACCTCGGCCGCGCGCTGCTTCGCCTTCTCGAGCATCGGCCCGGCGATGTCGATCGCCGTCACCTCCGCGCCGAGACGCGCCTCGCGGATCGCGACCTCGCCGGTGCCTGTCGCAAGGTCGAGCACGCGCTCCCCGGCCTGAACCCGGAGCAGGTCGACGAGCTGATCCTGCACCGGAGCAAAGCGTGCTGCGATCCGCTCGTAGCTGCCGACGCTCCACACGTCGCGCGCATCAGCATCCGCGCTCGAAGAAGGCTCGGTCGGGTCTGCGCCGCTTGCCACCACAGCACCAGAGCATACTTCCGGGATGAGCGACCTCTTCAGCGAGGCAGCCGGGCAGCGGCTCGACGCCTCGGCGCCGCTCGCACAGCGGTTGCGCCCGGCGAGCCTCGACGATTTCGTCGGCCAGGATCACGTGATCGGCCCCGGACGCGCCCTGCGACTCGCGATCGAAGACGACCGCGTGCCCTCGATGATCCTCTACGGGCCGCCCGGCTCGGGAAAGACGACGCTCGCCCGGATCGTCGCCCGCACGACCGGATCCGAGTTCGAAGAGCTCTCGGCGGTCTCCGCAACCGTCGCGAACGTTCGCGACGTCCTGACGCGTGCACGCGAGCGGCTCGGAACGAGCGGCACGCGGACGATCCTCTTCCTCGACGAGATCCATCGCTTCAACAAGGCACAACAGGATGCGCTGCTGCCCGGCGTCGAGGAAGGTCTGTTGACGCTGATTGGAGCGACCACCGAGAATCCGTACTTCGAGGTCAACTCGGCGCTGCTCTCCCGCTCACAGGTGTACGAGCTCGAGCCGCATTCCGTCGAGACGCTGCTGGGCGTGATCGCCCGCGGCGCGGCGGAGCTCGAGATCGACGTCAAGCCGGAGGTCTCCGAGCTGATCGCACAACGCGCCGGCGGCGATGCGCGCAACGCACTGAACATCCTCGAGCTGACGACGGAGACCGCGCGCGCCGAGGGCGTCGAGCTGGAGGAGCGCCACGTCGACGACGCCGCGCGCAAGCGGCCACTCGCATTCGACAAGCGCGGCGACAAGCACTACGACTTCATCTCCGCGTGGATCAAGTCGACGCGCGCGAGCGACGTCCAGGCATCCCTCTACTACCTGGCTGCGATGCTCGAGGGTGGCGAGGACGCCCGGTTCATCGTGCGCCGGATGATCGTGCTCGCCTCCGAGGACATCGGCAACGCCGACCCGCAGGCTCTACTCGTCGCCGTCGCCGCAGCGCAGGCAGTCGAGCACGTCGGGCTGCCCGAGGCACGGCTCAACCTTGCACAGGCGGCTGTCTACCTCGCGCGGGCACCGAAGTCGAACGCGTCCTACGTCGCGTTCGGCAAGGCCATCGAGGCAGTGCGCGAGCGAGGGCACCTGATGCCCCCCGCCGCACTGCGGTCGGCGGCGTACGCGGGTGCCCGGAAGCTCGGGCGCGGCAAGGGCTACCAGTACCCGCACGCAGACGAGCGCGGCTTCGCGGTCGACTGCCTTCCCGAAGAGCTTCAGGGAACGGTGTTTTACGAGCCGTCGGGGATCGGCGCCGAGGTGCCGGTCGAGCGCTCGGCGCGCGCAACGCCCCGCAGCGACTGATCGATCATCTAAAGAATGCGGGCGCCGAGTGCGCTCGCGACGAGCTCGACCGCGAGCAACGCCGTCTCGTTCTCGCGATCGAGGATCGGGTTCACCTCGACGACGTCGAGCGATGAGAGCAGACCCGAGTCGGACACGAGCTCGAGCAGCAGGTGCGCCTCGCGATAGGAGAGCCCGCCGCGCACCGGCGTGCCGACGCCCGGAGCGAACATCGGGTCGACGACGTCGAGGTCGAGGCTGACGTGGACGAATGACGCGCCTGCAAGAAATTCGAGCGCCTCGGCCATCACCCGCTCCACTCCGAGCTTGTCGACCTCACTCATCGTGAAGACGCGCAGGTCGAGCTCCTTGATCAGCGCTCGCTCGCCCGGATCCAGTGAGCGAATGCCGACGAGCGCTGCGCGGGAGATCGCAGGCGTCGGGAACCCGTCGCTCTCGAACTCGGAACCGCCGACGCCGAGTGCGGCGGCGAGCGGCATGCCGTGGACGTTCCCCGACGGCGAGGTGCTCGGACGGTTGAGGTCACCGTGTGCGTCGACCCAGAGCGCAGCGCCGGGGCCGTGGGCCTTCGCCATTCCTCCGAGCGTGCCCATGGCGATCGAGTGGTCGCCGCCGAGCACGAGCGGGACGTGACCCTGCTCCACCGCGTCGGAGACGAGCGCCGCTATACGCTCGCACACCTGTTTGATCGGCCCGAGATACCGGCAACTCGGACTGCCCTCATCCGTCGCCTCCGGCACCGGCACCGGCACGTCGCCCCAGTCGGCAGCGGCCCGCCCAAGCGCGCGCAAGCGCGTGTCGAGACCCGCGTAGCGGATCGCGGATGGGCCCATGTCGACGCCGCGGCGACCCTGGCCGAGGTCGAGGCCGGCGCCGATGATCGCGACCGGACCCGGCTGCTCGTTTGCGCTCACCCGGGGAAGGCTACGAGAACTCGGTGATCGACAGTGCGATCAAGGTCTTGCTGGCGCCGACGACGCGCTGTTCATGGAGTCGCTGCGGGCCTTGATCGAGGGTCAGCCGGAGCTGACCGTGGTTGCGGCAGCGGGAACGGACTCGAGGCGATCGAGCTCGCCGCTGCGCTCGAGATCGACGCAGCAGTGATCGACCTGCACATGCCGCCTCTCGACGGGGTCACGACCATCTCGCGCCTGCGACGCGACCACCCGAACCTGTGCCTGATCGTCCTGACCGGCAACCCGGATCCCCAGCTGCACACGGCCGCGGCCGAAGCCGGCGCGGATGCCGTCCTCGAGAAGCACGAGATGGCGCGCGCGCTCGTTGCGCGCCTCGCGGCGGCCAAACCCGGCCTCTGGCTAGACCGCCCAGCTCTCCTTGAATCGACGCTGTGCGTCGGACGCGCTGTCGAGCTCGATGCCAAGGGTCGAGAGCTTCGTGCGGGCGATCAGATCGTCGAGCTCTGCAGGGAACGCCTGCAAGCCGGGCGCCGCGGCGCCCGACGCGAGATGGTGGATCGAGAGCGCCTGCACGGAGAACGAGAGATCCATGATCTCGATCGGGTTGCCGTCGAGGCCCGCGATGTTGACGAGTGCACCGTCGACGAGCACGTGGATGCGGCGTCCGTCGAGGACGTAGGTCGTGACGCCGGGCCGCGCGTCCACCGTCTCGCTCGCGGCGGCGGCGAGCGCAGGCACGTCGATCTCGCGGTCGTGATGCCCCGCGTTTGCGAGCAGCACTCCGTCTCGGAGCAATCCGAGCGCCTCGGCAGGCACCGCCTCGATGAGACCGGTTGCCGTCAGCACGACGTCGGCGTCCGGCAACGCATCGGCGAGCGCGGCGACCCGGAAACCGTCCATGTGCGCCGTCAGCGCACGAACCGGATCGATCTCGACGACCGTGATGCGACCGCCGAGACCGTGGGCCGCGCGCGCGAGACCCTTTCCCACCCAGCCGTAGCCGACGATGCAGAACTCACGGCCCGCCGCAAGCACGTTCGTCAGCGCGAGCAGCGCGGTCAGCGTGGTCTGGCCGGTTCCGTACGGGTTGTCGAACATGTGCTTGCAGCGCGCGTCGTTCGCTGCGACCGCGGGAAACGGGAGTCGTCCTTCCGACTCGAGCGCTCGCAACCGTGCGACACCGGTCGTCGTCTCCTCGCTGACGCCGGCGAGGGTGGCGTAGTGCGACGGGGCATGCTCGGCCATCCGGCGCGTCAGCTCGAGGCCGTCGTCGATCACGAGCTCTGGGACCGTGGCGGCGACAGCGAGCAGATCTTCGGTGAACTCCGCCTGGGTGACGCCATGCCGAGCGTGCACTTCGACGCCGCGCTCGACGAGCGCGGCACAGACGGCGTTTTGCGTCGACCGCGGGTTGCTACCGGCGGCGACCACCTCGGCCCCCGCAGCGCGGAGGGCCAGCACGAGACAGGCGGTCTTCGCCTCCAGATGCACGACGACCGCCAGCCGCCGGCCTCGCAGCGAGCCGTCGGTGAGACGCTCCTCCGCCAGCCGGTGGAGCACGGGCATGTGCTGAGCCGCCCACTCGATGCGCCGATGCCCTTCGGCCGCGAGCGACGGATCGGCGATCCGCGAAGCGGTCGTCGTCATTAGGTGGCGAGGGCCGGACTTGAACCGGCGACACCACGGTTTTCAGCCGTGTGCTCTACCAACTGAGCTACCTCGCCCTGCGTGGTCAGCCAGTCTAGCCACGGAAAAACGACGCGCCCGGAAGGGGTGGGGGCGACTACGCAGGCCTCCGCGCGAGGAGCGCGAGCCCCGGGGGCACGTCGAAGCGCTCGAACGCCTCGAAGCCACGTCGCGCGAGCTCGCGCTCGACGCGGTCGAGCGGGACCCAGATCGGGGTCGCGGCGCCGAGGCCGTAGGCGATCGCGACCGAGCCGCCCCGGGCGGTGATCCGAGCGAGCTCGTCGAAGAACGGAATCATGTTGTTCAGGGCGACCAGGTCGAATGTGCCGGCCGGAAAGGGCAAGCGCGCGGCGTCGGCGACCGTGAACGTTTGCCGCACCGACGAGGAGAGCCGCCGGGCCTCGGCAATCATCTGCGATGAGACGTCGACGCCCGTCACCTCCGCCTCGGGCCAACGCTCGGAGAGCTTCCGGGCGATCGCGCCGCTGCCCGTGCCGAGATCGAGCGCACGCGCCGGCGCGGGCCCGACGGCCGCGAGCGCCGCGCCGATCGCGCCGAGTCGCCGCTCGTCGACCCGGGATGCGTCCCACCCGGCCGCGAGCCGGTCGAAGTTCGCGGCGACCGGGCGACGCAGGAGCCCCCAGAGCGCAGGCACCCGCACGACCACGGTCGTCACTGCGCGCATCGCGCGCTGCCCCGCCGTCACGTCGTCGCGATCCGCAGCTCGTCGCCCGGCGAGACGCCAGTCAGCCGTGCGGCGTTCCCCTGGCTGATCGCGAGCGTGATCAACCCGTAGGAGTCCTCGTAGAGGATCAGCTCGCCCGGTGGCGCATCGGCGAAGGTCTCGGCGCGAACGGCGTAGTACCGGTCGAGCGTCAGCCTGATCTCTACCCGGTCACCGACGGCGATCCCGAGCGCCTCGAGTTGCGCGCGCTCCGCGTTCGACGCAACATTCCCGAAGCGATCCACGTCGAGCACGGTCGCCGAGACCTGCGACCGGCCGGCCCGTGCCTTCGGCACCTCGACGCGCACGAGCGTCTCCGGATCGATCGCCGGCCCGAGCGCGTCGATCGGCACACCGGCCGCGAGATGAGCCGCGGCGGGCGCGAAGATGTCGCGTGCGTGGAAGGTGTGCGAGACGTCGGCCAGGCGATAGCGCTCCTCCGTCAACTCGTGCGCCGCAGCGACGCCGAGCTCGTCGGCTGCGAGCATCAGCAGCCCGTTGTCCGGGCCGACGAAGACGCGTCCGTCCGCGCTTCGGACCGCGACTGCGCGCCTGTTCCCGCCGACGTCGGGATCGACGACGGCAAGGTGCACGCCGGCCGGCGTGTACGGAACGGTGTTGCGTAGGACGAGTGCTCCTTGCAGCACTGCCTGCGGCGCGATCCCGTGCGTGATGTCGATCACGCGCACCTCGGGGGCGATGCGCGCGATCACGCCGTGACAGGTGCCGACGAAATCGTCCTCGAGGCCGAAATCGGTGAGGAAGCAGACGACGCTCATGCAGAGGAGTCCATCAGATCGCGCACGACTGCGACGAGCCCAGCGAGGTCATGGGAGCGAGCCTCGGCAACGACGGTGAGCCCGGCGGCGCGAGCGACCCGCGTCGTCTCGGGCCCGATCGAGACGGCCGGCAGGCTCGCGCCGAGAGCGGCATACGCACGCGCGGCCGATCCCGATGCGAGGACGACGAGGTCGGCGGCCGGAAGCACGGGCGTCAGCAGCCGGGTGCGGTACAGCGGGACAAAATCGGCCCCGAGCTCTGCGACTGGCCCGCGACGGGCGCCCTCTGCGGCGGCGAAGAGCACGCGCCCGGACGGCCGCGGAAAGGCGCGCAGCAACCCTTCCTGCGTGGAATCGGCGGGCACGAGCGCCGGCTCGATGCCGTGTGCACGCAGCGCCTCGGCCGTACCGGGGCCGACCGCGGCAACCGCCGGCAGGTTGCGGCCGCGCCGGGCGATCTCGTCGGCGCCGTTCGGGCTCGTGATCACGAGCCAGTCGTACCCGGCACCGTCGATCGCGGCATCGGAGATGGGCTCGATCTCGATCAGAGGACAGAGCACGACCTCGGCTCCGAGCGCGCCGAGCCGTAAGGCCAATGGCTCAGCCTGGGCGCGCGACCGCGTCACGAGGACGCGCAGCCCGGACCTGAAATCGTTCATGCCTGCAGCGACGGCTCGCCGGCAGCGGCATGCGCTGCAGCCAGCTCGACGAGCTCGCGAGCGAGCGCCTGCGGATCCTCACCCGAGCGGCGCTCGATCCAGAGCCCGTCCTCATGGGCGATCAGCCCCTGGAGCGTCGTCCCGTCGTGGTGCGCGGCGACCGGCGCGAGACAGCCGGCACCCATCGTCGCAACGCACTGCCGCTCCGGCGCCACGCGCCGCCGCGTCTCGGGATCGTCCGCGTGTGCCACTCGCTCCTCCTCGCCAGTCCGCACCTGCAGGGCGAGTGCGCCCTGCGCCGCCTCGGGAAGCATCTGCTCCGGATCGAGGCGCGCACCGATCTCCGCGCCGAGGCCGAGCCGGTCGAGGCCGCACGCGGCGAGCACGATTGCATCGAGCCCCCGCTCGCGCAACTTGCGCAGACGCGTGTCGACGTTCCCGCGCATCGGTTCGACCGAGATCGTCGGGTCGAGCGCGAGCAGCTGCGCACGCCGCCGTGCGGAAGCGGTCCCGATCCGCATGCCGGGACGGAGCTCGGTTGCGCCGACGAGAGCGTCGCGCGGATCGTCGCGGAGCAGATACGCGCCGACCGCGAGCCCGCCGGTGTCGGCTGAGGTCATGTCCTTCGCCGAGTGCACCGCGATATCGATACGGCCGGCCAGCAGCGCTTCCTCGATCTCCTTGACGAAGACGCCGCGCGCGCCGATCTCACCGAAGGGGCGCTTCCGATCGCGGTCGCCCGCGGTCGTGATCGGCACGAACGCGACCTCGACACCCGGGCGGCGAATCGCCTCGGCGGCCTGCTCCGCCTGTGTGAGCGCGAGCCTAGAGCCGCGAGACCCGATACGGACGAGCACAGTTCGACCTCCCTCCACGCTTGCTGCGGCCGCAGATCGGATGACCCATCCGTACGCGCAAGAACGCCGAGGGCGCGACCACCGGGAGTGGACGCTCGATCCGGCGGTGGTCGCCCTCCTGCCCGCGCGGCTCGCTCACCGCTCCTCCTCGAGCCCGAAGAGATGGCGCACGGCATCCGCATATGTCGCTCCGTCCGCGCTCACAGCGGCTTCCTTCATGCGCACGGTCGGCAGGTGGAGGAGCTTGTTCAGGATCTGCGAGGTCACGGACTCGAGCGTTCGACGCTCGTCGTCGGTGACGCGCCCGTCGACCTTCGCGAGCTCCGTCGTGCGAATCTCTTCGGCGCGCGCGCGTAACGATGCGATAGCGGGTACGACGTCGAGCGACGCGCGCCACGTGCGGAACCGCGCGGCTTCGTCGGCGACGAGCTGCTCCGCGCGCGCCGCCTCGATCCGCCGACCGGCAAGCGTCTCGGCGACGACCGCTTCCAGGTCGTCGATGTCGTAGAGAAAGCAGCCGTCGAGCTTTGCGATCGCGCCGTCGAGGTCGCGCGGCACTGCAATGTCGATGAAGAACAGCGGCCGGCGGCGGCGGGCCGGCACGTCGGCGGCAACGAGCACCGGCTCGGGCGCGCTCGTGGAGGAGACGACGACGTCGATCTCGCCCAGCCTGCTGCCAATCTCCGAGAGGGCGATCGGCTCGCCGCCGAAGCGCTGGGCGAGCTCGCGCGCGGTGTCGACCGTGCGGTTGGCGACGAAGGCGATCTCCGCCCCTCGTGCCGACAGGTTGCCGGCCGCGAGCTCGCCGATCCGCCCGGCGCCGATCAGCAGCACGCGCCTGCCTCGGAGCTCGCCGAACACCTGCGCCGCGAGGGCGGCGGCTGCCGAGGACACCGAGGCCGGGCTCTCGCCGATTGCCGTCTCCGTGCGCACCCGCTTGCCGACGGCAAGCGCCTGGCGGAAGACGTGGTCGAGCAGTGCGCCGGGCCGCGCCGCCTCGTAGGCCGAACGCACCTGGCCGAGGATCTCCCCCTCTCCGGGGATCAGCGAGTCGAGCCCCGCCGCAACCCGGAACAGATGCAGTGCCGCGGCTTCTTCGTGCAGGCGGTAGAGGACACCGTCGAGCGGCTCGCCCGCGACCTCCGCGAGCGCAGCCACGACGTCGCCTTCCGCGGCGCCGTCGACGTAGAGCTCGGTCCGGTTGCACGTGGAGAGACAGACGGCGTCGCCGAACCGTGCGGCGAGCGCCCTCGCGGCGGCGGCGTCGAGCGCCACCCGCTCGCGCAGCTCGACTGGCGCGACGTGATGCGAGAGCCCGACGAGCGTCAGCGTCATGCGAAGTGCCCGCCTGCGAGCGCAAGCCGCGCGACGATCACGAGCGCGAAGCCGCCGAGCGCGATCAGCGCAGCGCGTCGTCCATGCGGCCGCGCGATCACGAGGCCGCCGTAGAGGAGCCAGGCAAGCAGCGTGACCCCTTCGAGCGCGTCGAAGGATCCGCCGTCTCGCCGCTGGCGCACGATGCCGATCGCAAGGCCGAGCGTCAGCAACGGCAGCGAGACGAGAATCGTGTGGCGCGTCAACCGTTCCAGCGTCCCGAGCGGCGGCACCCGCAGGCGGAGGATGTCCGTGGCGCGGCCCTTCAACCGCCGCTCCTCCCAGAGGTAGAGGCCGGCGAGGCCGGCGGCGAGGGTGAACCCCGCGAAGGCCGCGAGCACCAGGCCGACATGCAGGATGAGAAAGAGGTTGCCGTAGTCGGAGCGCGTGCCGGCGTCCGTTCCGCCGCCGAGCCGCGCGACCCCCAGGAGCAGTGCGGCGAGCGGCATCACCGAGAGGCCGAGCAGCCGGAACCTCGGCCGGCAGCCCCAGATCAGGTACGCGCCGACGACGAGCCAGACGAAGAGGTTGAGCGAGCCGGCCCACGTCGACCAGGGAAAGCCGTCGGCGCGAGCCGCCTGCACGACGAGCAGCGCTGTCTGGGCGAGCCAGCCGAGCCGCACGCCCCAGGTCGCGGTGCGCGAGGTCCGGGCCGAGGCGTAGGCGAACGCCGCCTCGCCATAGCCGAGCAGCGCCGGCCAGAAGAGCGCCTCAACCACGAGTACGTGCCTGCTCGACGAGCTCTCCGAGCTGCCGTTGCATCCGCTGCAGCTTTGCGCCGATCACCGCCACCCAGATGAGGACGGTGACGAAGACGACGAGGTATGCCGCAGCAACGTACTGCCATTGCGACGGTGCGTTCATGCGACCGCGTTCATGTCAGCAGCTCGCGCAGCTCGCGCAGGTGCGAATCGAGCCGCTTCCCCGCGAGCTCGACGTTGTAGAGCGCGGCAAAGAGCGCGAGCATTGCGGCAAGCGAGACCGAGAATGTGAGCAGCTGCGAACCGGACATCTGCGGCCCGTGCCGGTTGAAGACGACGGGATGGATGAACTTCTGCGACAACCGGATCGCGAGGAACGAGATGGGGATCAGCACGACGCCGAATAGCGCGTAGACGGCGGACATGTTCGCGCGCGCTCGTCCAGCCTCGAGCGAGAAGCGCAGCATGAAGTAGGCGCAATAGAAGAGAAAGAGCACGAGGAAGAGGACGAGCTGATTCTCGCCCCACGACCACCAGACCCCCCACGAAGCGCGGGCCCAGATCGAGCCGGTGACCAGGGTCAGCGCGCCGAAGACGACGCCCTGATGAATCGCCACGTAGCTCTCGACGTCAGCCCGCTCGTCCCGTTTCCAGAGCACGCGCAGCGCCTTCCAGGCGCCCCAGCTGAAGCACACGTAGGCGGTCAGGGCGATCGGAACGTGGAAGTAGAAGATGCGCTGGGAGAAGCCCTGGTCGGCGTCCGATGGCGCGTAGAAGAAGATCAGTGCGATCGCCGCGGTCATCAGGCTGACGGCCAGCGCGCCCAGGGCCGCAACGCGGTTCTCGCTGAACGTCCGTCTCACGGCGTCATGGTAGTGCGAAGGACCTGCTGCGGGGCCTGGGTGGCGAGGCCGCGCGGCAGGTCTCTACACCTCTGAGACCACGTACTCGAAGGCCGCCCAGGCGAGCAGGGCGAAGACGGCGTCGTAGAGGGCAAGAAACCAGAGGTAGCCCCCCACCCCGCCGACGACGATCGGGATCGCCATCGGCAGGAAGAGCAGCGGCAGGAGGAGCTCCCGCGCGCGCCCGGCCACGGCCATGGCCCCGAAGAGCGTCCCGACCGTGCAGATGCCGACGTCCGCCAGGGCGACCGCGGCGACAGTCCGGCCGTCGATCCCCGAGAAGAACGCTGCGAACGCAGGGAGCGCGACGACCTCGGCACAGGCGATGAATGCGAATACCGCGATCGACTTGCCGAGCCAGATCGCGCTGCGATCGCACGGCGCCAGCACGAGCGCGTCGAACATGCCCTGCTCGCGCTCGGCGACGAATGCGCGCGTCAGTCCGAGGAGCGCCGTGAAGATCAGCGCTGCCCAGAGGAGCCCGAGCGCAGCCTTGTGTGCGGTGCCACCTGGTAACGCGAAGTGAAAGATCGTCAGCGCCGCAAGCACGAAGAGGATCATCGACGGGAGCGTCTCTTTCGCTCGCAGCTCGAGCAACAGATCCTTGCGCGCGAGCGCGGCGACGTCGGAGAAGTACGTCAAGCGAACACGAGCCGGTCGGTCGCGAGCCGGTCGACGCGCCGCGGCTCGTGGGTTGCGACGATCCACGTGCGCGGTTCCGTGAAGACGCCGTCGAGTAGCTCGGCACCCGCGGCGTCGAGTGCGTTGTACGGCTCGTCCAGCAGCAGCAACCGGGGCTCGTGCAGGAGCACGCGACAGAGGCCGAGCCGCTGCTGCATGCCGCGCGAGAAGGTCGAGACGCGATCGTTGCGCACCTCCCAGAGACCAAAGCGCTCGAGCAGCATCCCGATCCGCTCGCCGCGCTCGGGCACCCGGTACAGCCGCCCGAACAGCGTCAGGTTCTCGAGCGGTGTCAGCTCGCGGTAGACGAGTGGGTCGTGACCCAGATACCCGACGGTGTGCCGCGGTGGGCCCTCCACCTCGCCCTGGCTCGGTGCAGTGAGGCCGGCGAGCACACGGAGGAGCGTCGTCTTGCCGGATCCGTTCGGCCCGGTGACGAGCAGGAAGCCACCGTCTGCGAGGTCGACGCTGACGTCGCGGAAGACGCGCTTGTCGCCGAAGCGCATGCCGAGCGCGAGTGCGGCGATCACGTGCGGAAGACCTCGGCGGCAGCCCGGTGGAACCCCTCGGGCTCACCCGCAGCGCCAAACGTATCGGCGATCTCCTCCAGCTCGCCGACCCACCGCCAGCCCTTGGCGGCGGCAGAGCGCTCGGCAGAGGCGAGCCGTCCGAGGAGCTGCGGTTGCGAGAGACGCCACTCATCCTCGAGTGCGCGGGCGACCTCGTAGTGCTCGGCGACGCGGTGCAGCGAGAGGAGCAGCGCTGCAGTTCCTTTCGACCACGCGGCGTAGACCATCTTCAGCGCCGAAGCATCGGGAACGACGCGGGCGTCGACGAGCGATCCCTCGAACAGCTCCGCAACGCCGAGGGCGCCAGCGCCGGAGAGATAGAGCCGCGTCTCACCGGCCGCTCGCGGCGGCGGGCCGATGATCCCGCCGTCGACGAGCCGCGGCTGCAGCGCAGCGATCGCACGAGATCGCGCGGGCGAGATCGCGTTCGCGTCGACGTAGATGCCGGAGAAGCCCGCGGCTGCGCGAGCGACGTCGGCCGCTGCGTGCGGCGGGCAGATGGAGAAGATCAGTTCGGCGGTAGAGCTGAGCGCGTCGACCGTGCCCACGTTACGCAAGGCGCGCGCGCGCTGGTGCGTTGCGGCGCTTCGACCCTCGGAGGCCCAGATCACGTCGTGGCCGGCTGCGTGCAGCGCGTCTCCGATCGCGGCGCCCATCGCGCCGGGATGGAGCAGGCCGATGATCACCCCTCGGCGCTCACAGCACGTCGGCGAGCACGAACACGAAGAACGCGACGGAGATGACGCCGTTCATCGTGAAGAACGCAGCGTCGAGGCGCCGCAGGTCGCCCGGCCGTACGAGCGTGTGCTCGTAGAGCAGCAGCCCGGCGACGCACACGACCCCGACCCAGTAGAGCCAGCCCACGTGCAACCCGACGCCGGCGGCGATCAGCAATCCGATCGTCGCGAGATGCAGCGCCCGCGCACCGGCGAACGCGCCACCCTCACCGAAGCGGGTGGCCCAGGAATGCAACCCCTGCTCCCG
>JACDGR010000036.1 GCA_013821525.1 Actinomycetota bacterium | reverse complement strand
GGAGGAACTGGCCGAGCTGCACGCCGAGCGCCGCGAGGGATGCGAGCTGCTCGGCGTCCTCGGCCCGGGTCTCCCGGGCGAAGAGCTCGACGACGCCGACCACCGCGCCGTCGGCCGAGATCGGGAACACGACGCTCGACCGCAAGGCCTCGGCATCGGCGCGCGCCAGATGCTCGGGTGCAAGCGCGCTCAGCCATTCGGCGCGGCCCGTCTGCGCGACGCGGCCCGGCACGGCGGTCGCCGCGAGCGTCATGCGCTTCTCGAGTGCGAGGGACCCCTCCAGACCGGACTCCCCGGTATCCCGGGCAGGTCGCACCCACAGGAGCTGCGGCCGCTCCGGGTCGACCGGCCAGTAGAGACCGGCATCCCAGCCCAGCTGCTCGCAGACGATCTCGAGCACGCGCGGGATGGCGTCGCCGATCAGCTCCGCATCGCCAAGGACGTGCGCCACGGCGTGCGGCAGCTCGCTCCGGCGCTCGGCGCGCCGGCGATCTGTCACCTCCTCGATCACGGCACCGACGCCCAGGGTCTGACCGTCGGCCGCGCGGACCGGGTAGTAGCTCGCGAGCCAGTCGCGCTGTTGATCAGGCCTGCTGGGTGAGCCGGCGGCGATCTCGAGCGCGACGACCGGCTCGTTGGTCTCGAGCACGCGGCGCGCGATCGGCTCGATCACGTGGGCGAGCTGCGGGATCACCTCCGCGAACGTCTTGCCGACGTGGTCTTAGGGCGACCGCTCGTTGATGCGCGCGAGCGCGTCGTTCACGCGGACGTAGCGCAACTCCCGGTTCCAGAAGCCGAGCCCGATCGGCGCGCTGTCGTACAAGGAGTCGAGCAGGGCGGAGCTCTGTTGTGCTTCCCGAGAGAGCTCCGCGTTCTGAAGTGCCATGGCGGTCCGGGCTGCCACGTCCTGTGCGAGGGCGACATCGCTCGCCTCGAGGCGCCGACCCGACTCCGCGGTCACGAGCGTGAGCGCGCCGACGACACGGCCTCCTGCGCGCACCGGCACGCAGAGATAGGAGCTGTAGCCGGCGCCACGCAGGAGGCCTAGATGCTCGCTGCTCTTTGCGAGCGCAGCCGGGTGCTCGTCGGTCGCAGTCGGGATGAGGAGCCGCTCACCCGTCAGGACGACACGCGACGCGCCGCCCGTATCGTCCGGGCCGTTCGGCCACCGTCGCGTGCTCTCGAGCAGCGCCTCCACCGGCGGCAGGTCGACGGCAGCAGTCGCGGCGCGCTCCAGCCCTCCGTCGGGCCTGACCATGTCGACGTAACACCAATCGGCCAGATCAGGGACGACCGCATCGACGATTGCGGCGAGCGTCGCCTGGAGCTCGAGAGAGGCGCCGAGGAGGCGACCGATCGTCCTCGGTCCGCCGCCGACGCTCGCCTCACCCTGGTCGTCGGTCTGGATTGCAGGCCCCCGGTCGCGTCCGAAACGTCAGCTGTGCGCGGGAGAGCGTACTTGGACGCTGACTTGCAGGCGGCGTCGGGCAGCCCGAGTCGTGGCTCCCCGAGGCGATTTGACCACCGATGCGCCGATGATGCTTGACAGATGCCATTGATGATGTCATAGTGATGTCATCATGAATCTGACAATCGTGCTCGAAGGACTCCAGGACGACCTACAACGCCTCGCGGAGCTGGGCGACGAGCGCTCGGAGCAGATCGCCCGACGGCTCGGTGAGGCGCTCGGCTCGAATTTGCGGCTGAAGCTGCTCGACCTGCTATCCCAGGCGGCCCTGGAGCTGAACGCCAAGCTGCCCTCCGGGCACATCGAGGTTCGCCTCGCGGGCCAGGAGCCCGAGCTCGTGTTCGTCGACGCGCCCGGCGACGGCGCCGGACAGGTCGGCGAGGAGCTCTCGGCGCGGATCAGCCTGCGCTTGCCGGATTCGCTCAAGGCCTCCGTCGAACGTTCGGCTGCTCGCGAAGGCGTCTCCACCAATGCGTGGCTCATCCGTGCAATCGCGCGGGCGACCGAGTCGCGCCCTGTCCAGGTCAGCGGCAAGCGCCTCTCCGGCTACGCCCAGAGCTAGCCATAAGCCAAGGAGGAATCGGATCAGATGAAAAGGCAATTCGAGGTCAGCGGTCCGGTCGAGCTCGACGTGCGGCTCCCCACGGGCGAGATCGAAGTCGAGACGACCGACGACGCGACTCACGTCGAGCTCGAGCTGATCGCGCACGACGAGGATTCGCAGCAGTTCGTCGACGAGGCGCGGCTCGAGCTCCGCGAGCAGCAGGGAAGGCCGCACCTGCTAATCGACATCCCGCAGCGCCGGGGCGGCTTCAACTTCGGGTCGTTCTTCGGCCGGCAGGGGATCACGCTCCGTGTTCGCGCCCCGCACGGCTCCGGTCTGTCCGTCCGCACGAAGTCCGCTGACGTCTCCGTCGGCGGCACGCTGGGCGGTGCGAACATCGCCAGCGCGTCGGGCGACGTCGCGCTCGAGCGCATCGATGGCGAGCTGAGCGTCAAGACGGCGAGCGGTGACGTCCGCGCTCGCTTCGTCCGCGACGGCGTCTCGGTGCAATCGGCGTCGGGCGACATCGCGATCGACGCGGCGCGCGGAGCGGTGTCGGTGACGAGCGCCTCGGGTGACGTTTGGATCGACGAGGCCTACGGCGACGTGAACGCCGGCACGGTCAGCGGCGACCAGCAGCACGGCGCCGTGCTGCGCGGCACGATCTCGGCGCACTCGGTCTCGGGCGACGTGCACATCGGGGTGCGACGCGGCTCGAAGGTCTTCCTCGATTGCACGACGGTCAGCGGCGACACGAGCTCCGAGCTCGAGGTCTCCTCGGACGCACCGGCCGGCGACGGCCCGCTCGTCGAGATCCGCGCCAAGACCGTCAGCGGTGACATCCAGATCACCCGCGCACCCGCACCCGCTGCGGACGCCGGGTACCCATCCTCATCCGACAGCTCGCAGGAGGTGCACGCATGAACCGTCTCTCGTGGGACAGCACGGCACCCCGCCGTCTGACCGGCAAGCGCAGCCCGGCCCAGCCGCGTCCGCAGACCGCGGTCGAGGCGGAGGCGGAACTGATCCGCGTTGCCTGGGACCTGCCGAACCGGATCGCACAGTTCTAGTCACACGGTTCTAGGGAGCTGCACGCAGAACGCAGCTGCGAAGGCCCGCCGTCGGCGGGCTTTCGCGCGCCGGGCCGAATGCGTCGATCACGTCCTCGTCGCTGCCAGCTGTGCCAGGTCGGAGCGCATGAACCCGCGAAGGAACGGGAAAAGGTACCCGCTGCGCTCGTCGCCCGAGCCGTCGATCAGGTAGAGCGCCAGGCCGTGGACGATGTCGTTCGACGTCGGCTCGACCTCCACCCCATACTCCTTCCAGACGGCAGCAAGCTGGCTCTGCGAGCCGCGCAGCCAGTGCCACCGCCAGGGTCCTGCGAGGCCCCACTTCTTCATGGCGACGGCGATCGATGCCGGCGTGTCGCCGGCCGGGTCGACGCTGACGACGACGAGCGACGGCCGCGTGGACGCCGGCAAGCTCTGCAGCACCGCCGCGAGCTCGCGCCCTTCGAGTGGGCAGACCTCGGTGCACTTCGAGTCGAGGAAGGTGAGGACGACGGGCGCACCGCGCAGCCGAGCGGGCGAGACGAGCACACCGGACTGGTCACGGAGTGCGAACGCCGGTGCCCGCCGCGTACCCGCCGCCCAGGTCATCTGGCCGTGGAGGGCAGCGGGCCGCACGGCCGCACGGCCGTGCAGACGCGCCGCGAGCACGCCTCCTGCCGAGCCTCCGAGCAGCGCCGCCGCGAGGACTCCCGCGGCAGCGCGCCGCGTCAGGCGCACCTTCACCTGGCGAACCTCACTCGACCTTGCCGGTGCGCGTTCCCGCCGAGCGCCGGCGCAGGAGCAGCGCCCAGTAGAGGCCGACGAGGACGAGCAGGCCGATCGGCATCGCGAGGGTCAGAATCGAACTGGTGAGGAAGTGGTCGGCGATCGGAGTCATGGGCTTCACCTCAGCACGGGTCGATGGTCACGGTCACAGGTGCAGGTGCAACCCGCGCACCGCGGCGCACCGCTTCGGCGGTGGGCTCGGGAGCGAGAGCGCGATAGAAGCAGGCGACGATCGCAATCGTCAGCGTGAGCGAGCCGGGAACCCACATCACACCGGCGGCAAGCTGCTGGTCGGCAAGCGCGGAGAGGCCCAACGGCCGGTGCGCAAGTGCCGCATACGGTGCGTAGAACGGAGCCGTCGCGAAGGCGAGCACGACTGCGATCACCCAGCCGACGAGCATCGCGATGATCGCGAGCGCAGCGCGGTGCAGCTGCCGAACATGGCTGCGGTACGGCGGCGAGTCCAGTAGCTGCGCCCAGAGCAGAAGGCCGGTCGTGAAGAAGAGCGTGTGCTCGAGCAGGTGCGCCGACTGCGAGCGCAAGCTCAGGTCGAAGAGCACTGGCAGGTGCCAGACGGCGAGGTTCGCGCAGAAGAGGACGAGTCCCGTCAACGGACGCATCACGAGGCGCGCCAGAACGCGCAGAGGCCGTGCGCCAGGTGCGAGCGCAAGGGCGCGCGCGAACGAGCGGCGAAAGCCGAGCGGTAAGGGTCGCCACATGCGCGACCAGGGCGCCGCGAGCACGAACAGGGGCGGCGCGACCGTCAGGAGCAGGACGTGCTGGACCATGTGGGCCGTGAAGGAGGTCTCCGCCCACCGATCGAGGGGCGAGTCGAGCGCAAGAGCGATCGTCCCGAGCCCCGCCCAGAACGACACAACGCGCCAACGCTCGACAGCGCGCATCGGCCTGCGTGCCGCCCGGCGGCGGCCGCCGAGCACGTAGAGCACGGCTGCGACCACGAGCGGAAGAGGCTCGACGAGCCAGGTGGCCGCGCTCGAGATCCACGCCACTGCGTGCTCTCAGAGCAGATAGAGGACGACCCAGGCAAGCACCGTGATGCCCGCCAGGAACGACCAGTAGAAGGTGAGCGCCTCGAGACCCGGCGTCACGAGCGAGAGGGGCTCGATAATGTCGTGCCCCGTCCGGTACCGGTCGCCCGACGCCTCACCGGGAGGCGGGTTGTTGTGGGGCACGTTGCGGTAGCGATAGGCGGTCGCGAGCAGCGTCTCGAGCCAGTAGATCGTCCCGAGCAGAAAGAGCATGAGTGCCGCCGTCCAGCCGAAGAACACGCTCGCATAGCCGCCGCTCGCAGGCCCGAAGTCGATCGACTCCCACTCGACGATCTGCAGCACGACTGCCGCAACCCCGAGCGCGAGGGCAATCGCACCCTTCGTCCGGCACTGCACGCGACGCCCGACTCGCTGGTCTGCGAGGCCGAGCCGCACGACGAGTGCGGCGGCGGCGACGAGCGCGGTCACGATCGTTCCGAGCGTGATCGACGGGTGGACGTGGTTGGGACGCCACATGCCGGCGTTGTTCAGGGAGCGGAGGTAGAAGTAGGCGAAGACGAACGCGAGGAAGAAGAACGCTGTCGCGCTCGCGAGCAGGTGCCCGGCTGAGCCGAGGTTGCGACCAAGGAGCTCCGCCGGCTCCGACTCGACGATCTCGTAGGCCGACTCGTTCGCTGTGACTTCGCTCACGACACACCCCCGGCAGGCACGACAGCAACGGGCGGTGCAGCCGAGCCGTAGTCGTACGGGTCACCGGCGATCACGGGGATCCGGTCGAAGTTGTGCACGGGCACCGGCGACGGGAGCTGCCATTCGAGCGAGCGGGAGTCCCACGGGTTTGCGGGCGCAGGTAGGCGCACGAAGAGGAGCGAGTAGACGAGATTGCCGACGAACACGAGCATCGACGCACCTAGAACGAACGCGGAGATCGACACCCAGTCGTTCAGGAACTGCAACGACGGCGCGTAGGTGACCGCCCGGCGCGGCTGATCGAGGAAGCCGATCACGAAGAGCGGGGCGAAGGTCGAGTTGAACGAGATGAACATCGTCCAGAAGTGGATCTTCCCAAGCCGCTCGTTCAGCTGCAGGCCGAACATCTTCGGCACCCAGAAGTAGATGGCGGCGAAGAACGCGAAGACGAGGCCGCCCATGATCGTGTAGTGGAAGTGCGCCATCGAGAAGAAGCTGCCGTGCGTCGTCGTGTCGCTCGGCACGTCGGACAGGAAGACCCCGGAGAGACCGCCGATCAGGAAGTTGAAGAACCACGCGAGGCAGAACAGGAGTGGAACCGTGTAGCGGATCTGGCCGCGCCAGAGCGTCATCAGCCCGCAGAGGAACGTGAATCCGGTCGGGATCGAGATCAGCTCCGTCGAGAGCATGTAGAACGGCCGCAGGTCGCTGTTGATGCCGCTGACGAAGAGGTGGTGCTGCCAGACGAGCCAGCTGAGCAAGGTGACGCCCAGGAGACCCGAGACGGCGAGCCGGTAGCCCCAGAGTGGTTTGCGCGCGAAGACCGGCAGCAGCTCGAGCACGATCCCCATGCCGGGCAGCGCGAGGATGTAGACCTCCGGATGGCCGAACACCCAGAAGAGGTTCTCGTAGAGGTACGGGCTGCCTCCGGCCGACGGTAGGAAGAAGGACGTCTGTGCGGTTCGGTCGAGCATTGCCATCCCGAGCACTGCCACGAGCACCGGCGCTGCGAGCAGGTTGAGGATCGCCGTCGAGAGGACGCCCCAGCAGAAGATCGGCAGACGCGACCACGTGAGTCCGGGCGCGCGCATCGTCACGATCGTCGCGATCATGTTCAGGCCGAGCAGCGTCATCGAGATCCCGACGAGCGCGAAGAAGACGATGTAGGAGTCCATGCCGGCGTTCGCCTGGTCGTTCAACGGCTGGTAGCCGGTCCAGCCCGTCGGGAAGCCACCAAAGAAGACCGTGGTCGCCAGCACCGTGCCGGCTGCCATCAGGATCCAGAACGTCAACGACTCGATGCGCGGGAACGCCATCCGGCGGGCACCGATCATCAGCGGGACGACGTAGTTCGCGAACGGCCCGAGGATCGCGCTCGACATGATCCCCATCATCATCGTGCCGTGCAGCCCGACGAGCGTCAGATACTGGCCCGCCGGGAACGCCTGCATGCTCGGCCGCAGCAACTCGAACCGGATCAGCATCGCGTTCACGCCGCCGATGAAGAAGAACACGCCGATCCCGAACAGGTACTGGATGCCGACGACCTTGTGGTCGGTGCAAAGGCTGAAGTACCGGCCGATGCCTTCGCTCTCCTTCTCACGCAGCGACGGGGGGTAGCCGCGGACACGCGCGAACGGGTAGGCGCCGAATCCGAGCCCGAGCAGGAAGCCGATCACCGCGAGGATGTAGGCGAGGAACACCGAGATGTCGTTCTGGTCGATGTCGCTGAAGTACGCGACGCTCTTCCCGGTGACGTGGTGACCCGCGATCCAGCCGACGTAGTAGCCGACCACCGCAAGGATCAACGCCGTGAGCAAGTTGTACCCGAGCAGGCGACGCCAGCCCGTGCGCTTGCGCGGGGGAACGAACTCGTCCGTCACGTGACCTCTTTCTCTTGCGGGATCATCCGGCCCGCCGTTGAGGGTCGGGGAGGTAGGTCGTCGCGTACGGCGGCAGGTACTGCTGCACGGGCTTGAACGTCGCCTGCTGGGCGGTCGTCCACGAAGCGAACTGCGCGGCGGGTACGACGCGTCCGGTGTCGAACATGTAGCCGTGCCAGAGCCCACACAGCTCCGCGCACCTGATGTGGAAGCTTCGCGGCCCGTTCGTCGTCACGTAGACGACGTTGTCGGTGCCGGGGTTCGCATCGGCCTTCACGCCGAGCTCGTACGCCCAGAACGAATGCACGACGTCGAGCGACGTGACGTGCAGGCGGATCAGCGTGTGCGCGGGTAGGACCAGATGAGGGGTCTCCACGCCGCCGCTCCCGGGATAGCGGTACGTGAACTCCCACTGCTGCGCGATCACCTGCACGTCGAGTGCGCTCGCGTGCTTGTCCGGCAGGAACGCGGGCGACGGGCCCTGTCCGGCGCCGGCACCTGCGGCGTCGAACAGCTCGAACGTCCCGAACGCGGCGAGGAAGAGCACGGTCGTCGTCGTGACGACGAGCCAGAGAATCTGGATGCGACTGTCGCCACGCACGGGCGGCCCGTCGACGAGCTCGGGGCCGCGAGCGCGGAAAACGGTGAGTGCGAAACCGAGGAAGAGCAGGACGAAGACCGCGATCGGAGTCGAGACAGCGAGCAGAACCTGGTTGTCGAGCACCTGGCTCGTGGCCTCGGTGCTCCCGTTTCCGGGCGGGATGTTGCGACCGAGGACGATCGTCGTCAGCGGCGTCGCAACGACGCTGATCCCGATCCAGAGAATGACGAAGAGCCGACCGTAGTTCTGCCCGCCCGACCCGCCGTGTGTTGTCGCCGACGCAGCCATCACTCAGACGACGTTCAAGAACCCATCCATGTAGCCGATCGTTTGCATCGGCCCGCCAAAGCCCTGGATGTAGCCGGCCGCGCACGGCACGAAGCATTGCCAGCGGTAGTGGCCCTTCTTTCCGGTCTTGAAGGTGAAGGTGATCGTGCGGTGCGCCTGCGCCATCGTGCACGGGGCGACGTCGCAGGGGTTCTTCGCGTCGTCGGCCACCGGCGCCACCGGGACGAGGATCCCGAGCTCCGGCACCGCAAAGGTGTGCGAGGGCTGGCCGGGTGGGAACGCCTTGATCTCTTTGCCGTCGACGAGCTCAGGCCCGACGAGACCTTGCGGCTGACCGAGGAACGGGTTGCGCAGCCCGCTCGCGCCGTCGTAGTTGAGGATCGTCACGTGCACGGTCGCGTTCGCTGGGAGCGTCCAGACCGTGCTGCGCACCCACCGACCATGGTCGCGAATCAGGTAGGAGACCCAGTCGGGGTGGGGTGCGAGCTTCGGGCCGACCGCTGCGACCGTCTGGATGTAGAGACTGACGTCCCGCGGCGACCCTGGTTTGGTGGTCGCACGAACCGCGGGCGTGTTGCCGACGAGGTAGCTCGCGATGTAGATGACGAGCACGGCCGTGACGAGCGCCACGCCGAGCACGACACCGCCGACCCTCATACCCTTCGGCCCCATCAGCCGGGGGTATATCCGCCCGGCGAGGCGAAGGAGAGGAAGATGACGGATCTGTCATCTGTCCGTCATTTACAGGTCATCTTCGGCTGGGCTAGGGTCCGACGTGGCGGCACATGCGAATCCTGGTGATTGAAGACGAGGAGGGCATCCTCTCGTTCGTCTCGCGAGGTCTCGCGGCGAAGGGCTACGCGGTCGAAGGGGCGACCGACGGCAGGCAAGGGCTCGAGCTGGGCGTGAGGGGCGGCTGCGATCTCGTGGTGCTCGATCTCTCACTGCCTGCGCTGAACGGTTTCGACGTGCTCTCCGGGCTCGCCGAGCTGCGGCCGGAGCTGCCCGTGATCGTGCTCTCGGCTCGCTCGGACCTGGCGACGAAGCTGCGCGGATTCGACCTCGGCGCGGTCGACTACATGGCCAAGCCATTCGCTCTGGACGAACTGCTCGCGCGCGTCCGCGCCCACCTGATGCGCGCAAAAGGTGCCGTCGATACCGGGAGCGTCGTCCATGGGACGTGCGTCGACCTCGATGTCGCGCGCCGCCAGGCCGTCATCGGGGATGAGCGGCGCGATCTCGCAGACCGGGAGTTCCACGTCCTGTTCGAGCTGCTGGCGCACGAGGGGGAGGTGGTCAGCCGCGAGCAGCTGCTCGCGAAAGTCTGGGGCTACGCGTTCGACCCCGGCTCGAACGTGGTCGAAGTGTGCATCCGCCGGCTGCGCAAACGGCTCGGCCCCGAGGTCGCGATCGAGACGGTCCGGCACGCCGGCTATCGCCTTGCTGCGTAAGCACCGCGTCGAGGCGGCGTGGGCGGTGTTCGCGGCCGCGAACCTCGGCGCAATGATCGCGTGGTCGAGCTGGGAGACGATTCCGTTCCACTTCATCTGGATCAGCCTGACACTCGTCTACGGCTTCCGTGTCTGGAGCCTGCCGCGCACCTCGCTCGTCCTGTCGATGGTCATCGTGACGACGGGGGGCGCCATCCTCGTCGACGCGTTCGAGGGTGTGCAGTTGTGGGGGGAGCTCTTCGAGGTGCCGCTGATGTCGGCGATGTTCCTCGCGATGGTCTGGCATGCCCGCCGCCGGCAAGCGGCGACGCGACGAGCCAAGCTGCTCGCGGAGCGCCAGGAACGGTTCCTGCACGATGTCTCGCACGAGCTACGCACGCCGGTGACGATCGCCCGCGGGCACCTCGACTTGCTGAAACTGGGTGGAGCCGACAACACGGAGCTCGATGTCGCGCTCGACGAGCTCGGACGGATCGAGCGCATCATCGCGCGGCTGCTTCTCCTCGCCAAAGCGGGCCAGCCGGATTTCGTGATCGCGACCGACGTCGACGTCGAGCCGTTCCTCGACGACATCTTCATGCGCTGGTGTGAGGTCACTCCTCGTGTCTGGCGCCTCGGCGCGGTGGCGCAGGGCACGATCCGCCTCGACGAAGAGGCTGTGCGCAGCGCGATCGACGCACTGCTCGAGAACGCGGTCAAGCACACAGAAGCGCATGAGCGGATCGAGCTATCTGCCATGGCGCTCGGGGGCGAGCTGGTGATCGAGGTCGCCGACGACGGCTCCGGGATCCCCGAGGAAGCACTCGGCCGGATCTTCGACCGCTTCGCCCGTGGCGACGATGCGCGTACTCGCTCGACCGGTGGGGTCGGGCTCGGACTGTCGATCGTCAGCGCGATCGCGGAGGCCCACGGAGGGCGCGCCGCCGTGATCGCCGAACGCCGCCGAGGCAGCACCTTCGTGCTCTCCCTGCCAGGCCTGCAGCCGGTGGGCGCGAGCGCGCCGCCGACCGCCAGGGCCGATGACGCACGCGTGCCGTCCGGTAGCTCCTGACCGGACGCTAGGCGGCCCGCTGGAGCTCGCGCTCGTCTTCGTGGGCGGCGAGCTGGCGCAACGGGAGTGGGTCTGAAGCGACCCACGCGTCGCCCTGGATTCCCCAGGTCTCGTCGCTGTGCGGTGCTGTTTCGGGCAGGCGATGGGCTAGGTGGACGAGCGCGGCGACAGCCGCGATCACGAGCAGGCCGAGGATGGCGTCAGAGGTGATGATCAGTGTGGTTGACATGTCCTCAGGCTGCCCGCCGTTCCTGAGAGAACGCTGTCGCTTCGGCAATGGTTCGGCAATGCGCGCTTGTGGCCCGAGATCCGGCAGAAGCTACTGGGCCTGGCGCCGCGAGCGGCGCGAGCTGCCGAGCGCGGGTAGCGCAAGGCGGAACTCCGTGCCGGAGCCGAGCTCGCTCTCGAGCTCGATGCGGCCCCCGAGGGCGGAGGCAGCGCGAGTGGCGATCGAGAGCCCGAGGCCCGAGCCGCCGCTTGCCCTGGGGCGCGCCTCGTCGACGCGGTAAAGACGGTCGAAGACGCGCGCGGCGTGCTCGGGAGCGATGCCGATCCCGGTGTCACGCACACCGAGCACGGCCTCCCCGTTCCGCGCAGCGGTCCAGACGCGGATCTCACCGCCGGCCGCGGTGTACTGCACCGCGTTCGACAGCAGGTTGCGGACGATGCTCTCGAGGATCCTCGGGTCGGCCATCACCTCGACTCGGCTGAGGCTGGTTGCAACCGTCAGCTCGGCACCGGCGAGGAGCGGCGAGGCGCGCGCAAGCATCTCCTGTGCGAAGCGATCCAGGCGGACCGCCTCGGGGTGAACCGACTCGAACAGGTCGACGCGCGTCAACTCGCGCAGGTCGTGCAGCAGGGCGACGATCCGGCCGGACTCCCGCTCGATCATCTGCGCCGCCTCCGCACGGTCCTCCGCCGTGTCGGCGGTACCGTCGGCCAGCGCCGTCGCGAAGCCGACGAGGCCGTTCAACGGCGTAGCCAGCTCGTGTGCGACATCTGCGAGAAACTGCCGTTGGTCGCGGTCGCTTCGCTCGAGCCGGTCGGCCATCGCATCGAAGGCCGCGCCGAAGTGCTCGAACTCGGCGAGACCGAGGGTGCCGAGCCGGGCGGAGAAATCCCCGGCGGCCACGCGGTCCGCGACCGATATGGCACGGCTGAGCGGCCGCCGGACACGCCGAGCGAGCAGCGATGACACGAGTGCGGCCGACGCGATCACGAGTGCCAGGACTACACCGAAGATCAGCGTGACGACCACCGGCGCAGCGGCGTCGTTGATCTTGCTGCTGTGCCGGCGCACGACGACCGTGCCTCCCGGGAACGTCGCCGACTCGACGCCCTCGATCTCGGTGTGCGCGAGCGGCGGCCCGGCGTAGACGACACCGCCGCGACGCCTGACCTCGATCTGATCATCCGGAAGTACCGACTGCGCCTCCCTCACACGAGCGAGTGGGGCACCGTTCGCGAGCCGCGCCGCCAACTGCTGCGCGACGATGCGCGCCTTGCGCTGGTCGTTTGCGCGCGAGTCGCGGTTCTGCAAGATCGTGACGGCGGCGTTGGCGCCGAACAATCCGAGCACGCCCGTGATCGCTGTCGCCGCGAGGAGCTGGATCCGGAACGAGCTGATCCGCGCCAACATCAGAGGTCGAGTCGGTAGCCGACCCCACGAACCGCGACGATCGACACGGCCTCGTCGATCTTGCGACGCAAGGACGAGACATGAACGTCGACGGTCTTCTCGGAGAGGTACGGCGTCTCCCATGCCAACTCGAGCAACTGAGGCCGGCTGAGGACGCGCGAGGGATGCTCGAGCAGTGCAACGAGGACGTCGAATTCGCGGCGGGTCAGCTCCACTTCCTTGCCGTCGACAACGCAGCGGCGGCCCACCGGATCCACCTCGAGCCGTCCCGCGCCGAGCAGCGGCGAGGCTTGCGCAAACCCGCGCGTGCGGCGAAGCTGCGCACGGACCCGCGCTACCACCTCGGGCGCGGAAAACGGCTTCACGACGTAGTCGTCAGCTCCGGCCTCGAGGCCCGCGATCCGGCTCGCCTCCTCGCCGCGGGCGGTGATGAGAATGATCGGAACGTCGGTGTCCTGTCGTGCGAGCCGGACGAGCTCAAAGCCGTCGAGCCCGGGCAGCATCACGTCGACGAGTGCGACATCGATCTGGCCCCCGCGCAGATGTTCGAGCCCCTGGTTTCCGTCTGGGGCCTCAATCACGGCGTACCCCTCTTTGACGAGATGCAGTCGCAGGAGCCGACGCAGGGCTACCTCGTCGTCGACGACCAGTATGCGGGCCGGGGTCACGAACACCGCATTCTGTCACGGCGCCTGCGCGGCGCCGGCCGGCGCGGGGGCGCTCCCGATACACGGGGATCTCGCCGCAGTCGTGGAGTGGGCCTTGAGGATCGAACCTTCGACCTTGGGATTGAGAGATGCCCATTGGTGTCTCGGTGGGGTCTCAGCGGGCCTCGGGAAACCGTGACGGTCACAGCGATTCGACCCTTCCCGGCAGCTCTAGGTGTAGTTCCTGAGCAGGTTGGTTCATCCGGGCCTCCCTCGAGGCTGAGCGCTGTCAAAGGCAGCCGCGGTAGCGGAGGTCGTGGTCGAACAAGAGTGCGGCGCCGCCGGGGAACGCCTCAAGCAGTTTGCGTTCCACCAGAGAGCCATCGGTCATTCAGAGTCCGTCCTGTAGGCCATCCCGGGTTCTGCCCTGGGCGTGCTGGAATCAGCGCACGATGTCGACCACCGATTCGTGGCCCAGGCCGTTTTACCAGGCGACCGTCGAACGTCTTCCGAATCGAAAAAGGCGCCGCTCTGCGGCGAGTCCTTCAGATGGGCCGTGAAGGGATCGAACCTTCGACCTTGGGATTAAGAGTCCCCTGCTCTACCAGCTGAGCTAACGGCCCGTGAAGCGCCGCGTATCGTAGCGGCCGATGAAGGTCCTCACCGTCGTGGGCAACCGCCCGCAGTTCATCAAGTCCGCACCGCTCTCACTCGCGCTCCGCGCAGCGGGGATCGAGGAGGTCGTGCTCCATTCGGGACAGCACTGGGACCCGGGGATGTCGCAGGTGTTCTTCGACGAGCTCGGCCTGCCCGAGCCGCAGTACCGGCTCGATCTGCGCACGGCGGACGCTGCTGCGATGACGATCCCGATCCGGGAGGCGCTCGAGGGGGAGCGGCCCGACTGGGTGCTCGTGCTCGGCGACACCAACACGACGCTCGCGGGCGCCCACGCTGCGGGCGAGGAGATCGCGGTCGCTCATGTCGAAGCGGGCTTGCGGAGCTTCGACCTGTCGATGCCGGAGGAGCGAAACCGGATCGAGGTCGACCGTCTCGCAGCCCTGCTGCTCTGTCCCGACGAGCGCTCGGCGACTCAGCTCGAGACCGAGGGCGTGCCGGGTCGCCGCGAGGTCGTCGGCGACGTGATGGGCGATGCGACACGGATCTTCGCGCCGATCGCGCGCAAGCTCGATCTGCCAGAGCGGCAGCCGTACTCGGTGCTGACGATCCACCGCGAGGCGAACACCGAGCCGGCGCGACTCGCCGGGATCGTCGAGGCCGTGAACGCAACCGATGCGCGCTTCGTGTTCCCGGTGCACCCGCGCACACGGCACGTACTCGACGAGCACGGGATCCGCCTCGGCGACACGATCGAGGCTGTCAGCCCGCTCGGCTACCTCGAGATGCTCGCGCTCGTCGCGGAGGCAACTGCAGTCGTGACGGACTCGGGCGGCTTGCAGAAGGAGGCGTACTGGCTCGGCGTGCCGTGCGTGACGCTCCGACGCAGCACGGAGTGGGTCGCGACCCTGGAGGCGGGAGCGAACACGCTGATCGATCCAGATACGCCGCACGAGCTCGGCAAGGCGCTCTCGGCGGCGCGGTTCCCCGAGCACGCGCCCGTGCTCTACGGCGACGGGCACGCCGCCGAACGCGTCGCGAGCGCCCTGTACGCTTGACCGCCGTGCCCGCGAGAGCGCAATACGACATTGCCGTGATCGGCGCCGGATACGTCGGCGTCCCGCTCGCGGCGACCTTCGGCGAGGCAGGGCAGCGTGTCCTCCTCGTCGACGTCCAGCCCGCCGTCGTCGACGCACTGAACCGTGGCGAGAGCCACATCGAGGACGTGAGCAGCGAGCGGCTGAAGGCACTCACCGACAAGGGCGTTGTCGTCGCGACGTCCGATTACGAGCAGCTGAAGCACGCGCACGCCGTACTGATCGCACTGCCGACCCCCCTCTCGCGCCAGCGCGAGCCCGACCTCTCCTTCATCGAGAGTGCCGCACGCGGTCTCGCCCCGGTCTTGCAGCGCGAGCAAGTGGTGATCCTCGAGTCGACGACCTGGCCCGGCACGACGCGCGAGATCCTGCAGCCGATCCTCGAGGAGGGCTCAGGGCTGAAGGCG
>JACDGR010000035.1:9236-15266 GCA_013821525.1 Actinomycetota bacterium | reverse complement strand
TAGCCGCCCCCACCACATGTGCGCACGCTAATTACGTCGCCCGGCTCCAGGTCGAGGGTCGACTTCGAGGACAGGCGTGTCTCGACGTCCGCACGGATGTGGATGTACTCGGCGATCTTCCCGGAGTGGCCCCCGAACGCGCCCCACGGGCCGACACGGTCTCGGTCCGCGAGAACGGTGAAGGTCGTGTGCAGATCGAACAGGTAGTCCTTGCGCAGCCCGAGGCCGCCGCGGAAGGTCCCAGGACCGTCGGAGTCTTCGACAAGCGACAGGCTGACGATCCGCACGGGGTAATTGAGCTCGGTCTCCTCGACGGGCGCGTTTTCGGTGTTCTGGCCGTGAGCCTGCACCGCATCGGGACCGTCGCTCGCGTGGCGGCCGCCGTAGCCGCCCGCGAAGGTGTCGTAGAAGCACGTGTAGGTCATCGACTCGAGATCGAGGCTCCCGAAGCCCGCCTGGCACATCATGCCCTTCGTGCCCGCGGGCAGCCGGTCGGGGAACGCGGGGAGGAGCGCGCGGAACATCACCTCGACCAGGCGATCCTGAGTTTCCCAGCCGCCAACGACTGCGGAGGGCCACGTGCAGTTCGTAACTGATCCGCTCGGCGCGTCGCACGCAATCAATCGGTAGAAGCCGTCGTTCACCGGGAGGTCGGGGTCGATCAGGCATTTCAGCGCGTACGCGCATGCAGAGAACGTCATCGCGTACGTCGAGTTGACCGGCGCCCGGCGTTGCGGGTCGGAGCCGGTGGTGTCGAAGCGTACCCCGTCGGCGCGAATCTCGATGCGCACCTTCAGACGGACGGGATCGTCCGTATAGCCGTCGTTGTCGACGCTACCCTCCGCTTCGTATACGCCGTGTGGCAGTGCTGCCAGCTCACCGAGCGTGCGCCGCTCGGTGTAGTCCAGGAGATCGTTCATGGTCGCTATGAGCGTGTTGCGCCCGTGACGCTCCGCAAGCAAGCGGACACGGCGCACTCCTGTTGCGTTTGCCGCGACTTGCGCCCGGAAGTCGCCTCCGGTCTCGTGCTTCGAGCGGATCTGAGCGAGGATCAGCCTGAAGATGTCGTCGACGATGCGGCCCTCCTCGACGATCTTCACAGGCGGGATGATCACGCCCTCCTGGAACACTTCTTGAAACGCGCCGATCGAGGCGGGGGCGCCACCGCCGACATCGACGTGGTGCGCGATGTTCGCGACATAGCCAAGGAGCATGTCCTCGAAGTGCACGGGAGCGATCAACGTCACGTCGTTGAGGTGCACGCCGCTCGGGTGCGGGTCGTTTGTGACGATCATGTCGCCAGGCCCGAGGTTTTCAGGCCCGTAGGTTAAGATCGCGCGCGGAGTCTGCTCGACCATCGAGCCGAGGTGCACCGGCTGCGCGAACCCTTGGGCGACCGACCGGAGCTGCGCGTCGAAGAACGCGCAGGAGAAGTCGGAGCGCGTCTTGATGTTCGTCGAGTACGCGCTGCGCTTAAGCGCGAGCACCATCTCGTCGGTAGCCGCCACGAGCGCGTTGCGGATCACCTCGAACGAGATCGGGTCGACCGTCATCCGCCCCACCCGTACACGGCGTGCGCGCGTTCCGCGCTCACCTTTCCTTCGCGAACGTCGCGGGCGATCCGCACCGGATCCCGTTCTCGGGGCAGCCCGTAGCCGCCGCCGCCGCACGTCCGATAGCTGATCGTGTCGCCCGCGCGCAGCTCGAGCGTCGTCTTCGCGGGCAGCTCGTGCTCGACGCCCTCCCGGATCAGAACGTACTGGGCGACCTTGCCGTCCTGGCCCCCGAATGCGCCGAGCGGTCCGGTGAGCGTACGGTCGGCGAGCACCGTGAAGGTCGTGGGGCGGTCGAAGAGAAAGTCCTTGCGCAGCCCCAGGCCGCCGCGGAAGCGACCAGCGCCGTCGGAATCCTCGATGAGCGCGAGCTGCGTGATTCGCACCGGGTAGTTGAGCTCGGTCTCCTCGACGGGAGCGTTCTCGGTGTTCTGCCCATGCGTCTGCACGACGTCGGGGCCGTCGCTGCCTGCGCGGCCCCCGTAGCCGCCGGCAAAGGTCTCGAGGAAGCACGTGTACTCGCCGGTCTCGTCGTCGATTCCGCCGAATCCTGCATGGCACATCATCGCCTTGGTGCCCGCGGGCAGCCGGTCGGGAAATGCGGGGAGGAGGGCGCGGAAGATCACGTCGACGAGGCGTGTCTGTGTCTCCCAGCCGCCGACGACGGGTGCGGGCCATGTGCAGTTGGTGACGCTGCCGAGAGGCGCGTCGAGTGAGATCAGGCGATAGAAGCCGTCGTTGACGGGGAGGTCGGGGTCGATCAGGCACTTGACCACGTATGCACACGCAGAGAACGTCTGTGCATAGGTCGAGTTGACCGGCGCGCGCCGCTGCGCGTCGGAGCCGGTCGTGTCGAACCGGACGCCTGTGGCTGCTAGCTCGACACGGGCGCGAAGCTGCACCGGCGCGTCGGTGTAGCCATCGGTATCGACGGCGCCCGCGGCCTCATAAGCACCAGCGGGCAGCGCGGCGAGCGCGGCGCGGGTTCGCCGCTCGGTGTAGTCGAGCAGCTCGGTCATCGTCGCGACGAGGGTCTCGCGACCGTGCCTCGCCGCGAGCGCCTGCACGCGCCGCACGCCCGTCGCGTTGGCGGCGATCTGCGCGCGGAAGTCACCGGCAGTCTCGTGCTTGGAGCGGATCTGCGAGAGGATCAGGCGGAAAACGTCGTCGACGATGCGACCTGCCGCGACGACTTTTACCGGCGGAATGATCACCCCTTCCTGGAACACCTCACGGAACGCTCCGATCGACGCCGGTGCGCCGCCGCCGACGTCGACGTGATGTGCGAGGTTTGCGACGTACCCGATCAGCTCACCGTCGGCATGGACCGGCGAGATCAGCGAGATGTCGTTCAGGTGCACGCCGCTCGGAAACGGGTCATTCGTGATCAGCACGTCGCCCGGCCCGAGCCGCTCCGGCCCGTAGTCGGAGATCGCGCGCGGAATCTGCTTGACCATCGAGCCGAGATGAACCGGCTGCGTGAACCCCTGGGCGACCGAGCGCAGCTCGGCGTCGAAGAACGAGCACGAGAAGTCGGAGCGGGTCTTGATGTTCGTCGAGTAGGCGCTCCTGCGCAACGTCAGCACCATCTCGTCGGTCGCCGCCACGAGCGCGTTGCGGATCACCTCGAACGCAATCGGGTCGATCAGCTCGGCCTCCGCCGGGTCTTTGGCCGTACTCATCCGTCCCACCCATAGTCCGCGAGCGCAGCAGCGCGCGTGACCTTGCCGTCGGCGACGTCCTCTGCGATGCGTTGCGGGTCGCGCTCGGCGGGGTCACCCCAACCGCCGCCGCCAGCGGTGCGGTGCACGAATACCTCGTCGACGCCGATCGTGGTCGAGAACATCGACGGGAGCACGACCTTGGTGCCGTCGGGGCGCAGTAGGAGGTTGGAGGAGACCACCCCCGGCAGGCCGCCTTGCAGCCCGTAGGGCGCATGCGCAGCCCGGTCGGAGCGCACGATCAACGACGTCTCCGGGGTCAGGCAGCGCCACACACGCTCGATCGCGAGACCGCCACGGTGCTTGCCGGCGCCTCCGGAGTCGGGGACGAGGCCGTAGCGCTCGACCAGGATCGGGAACTCCGATTCGGCGACCTCCACGGGGATGTTGGCTGCGAGGCTTGCCGGATTCGTGAGCCCGTCGTTCCCGTCGGCCTGCGGGGTGCCTCCCCACGTACCGACGACGAGCTCGTAGAAGATGAACCGGCCGCTGCCGTCGGGACGGTTGGCGCCAAAGACGGCGAGTGTGTTTCCGCCCTCGCCCGCGGCACCGACGCGCGACGGCACGAGTTGCGCGAGCGCGCCCTGGATCGCGTCGAGCGCGCGGAAGCCTGTGACCCCGCGCATCGAGGATGCGCCTGGCATGACGACTTCGACAACCGTTCCCGGAGTGGTCAGCACGCGGATCGGCCGGAATGCGCCCGAGGTGTTCGGGATCTCGACCGCGAGCGCTGCGCGCACAGCTTGGTACACGCACGCCTGGATGAACGAGCGGGTCGAGTTGAGCGCGCCCGCGACCATCGGCGCGCAGTCGGTGAGGTCGGCCGTCAGCTCGTCGCCGGCGATCGTCACGGTGGCGGTGATCCGGACGTCGCGCCGTTCGATCCCGTCGGAATCGAGGTAGTCGGTGAAGGTCGCGCTACCGTCGGGCCAGCTCGCGATCTCCTGCCGGACGAGGCGCTCCGTGTGCTCGACGAGGTCGGTCATCAGCTCGGCGAGCCGCTCGACGCCGTAGCGCCTGGCGAGCGCCTGCAGCTCCCGCTCGGCCACGGAGGTCGCGGCCACCTGAGCCGAAAGGTCACCAAGCGTCATGCGCGGGATTCGGACGTTCGCGCGGATCACTTCGAAGATCGCGTCGACCGGCTCGCCTCGGTCGTAGAGCCGCAGCCACGGGAGTCTGATTCCCTCCTGGAAGATCTCGGTGTTGTCGCAAGCGGCCGAGCCGGGAAGTCGCCCGCCCACATCGCCGTGGTGAGCTGTCGTCGTGGCAAAGCCGATCAGCGTCTCGCCCGAGAAGACCGGCTTGAAGACGAAGATGTCCTGTAGGTGAATGCCGCCGTCGAACGGGTCGTTCATCACGAAGACGTCGCCGGGCCGCAGGGCGTGGCCCCATTTGGCGAGGAGGCACGACATCGCGTGCGGCACCGCGCCGAGGTGGAACGGCACCGTCACCGCCTGCGCGACCGTCTCGCCGTTTGGGTCGCAGAGCGCCGCGGAGAAATCCATGCCGTCTCGCACGACAGTCGAGTGGGCGGTGCGGAAGATCGTCGTCGCCATCTCGTCGGCGATCGACGCGAGCGCGTTACCGACGATCTGCTGTGTGATCGGGTCCGGTGCCGGACGGCTCACGCGGCGCGCTCCAAGATCAGCGTGTCGGTCGTCGCGTCGAGACGTGCCAGCCAGCCGGGCCGGACGACGACCGTCGTGTCGTACTCGTCGATCAGCAGCGGCCCTGCTTCCGGTTGGGCGCCGAACGAGGCGCGGCTGCGCACCGGCACGACGCCGTGGTGCGTGCTGCGAGAGGCGCTGCGGCTCGGCGTCGCGTTGGCGACGCTCAACGCCTCGACAGCGTTCGAGGGTCCGAGCGCGGCGAGTCGGAGCGCGCGGATCTCGATCGGCGAGCCGGGCTCGCCGCGGACGCCGTACAGCCGCTCGTGCTCGTCCTCGAATCGTGCGAGCAGCGTGGGGAGGTCGACCGGGTCGGCGATCTCGATCTCGATCTCCCAGCTCTGTCCGCCGTAGCGCAGCTCCGCCGAGCGCACGAACTCGATCCCATCGAGGCGGCTGCGTAGCGCGGCGAAGTGATCCTCGAGCATTTCAGCTTCGATCGTTCGCGCATCGAGGAGACACGTGTGGACGTCGTGGAACTCCGGCCGGGCGTAGAGCAGCCCGAGCGAGCTGAAGAGCCCCGCCAGCGCGGGGACGAGCACGGTCGCGCAGCCGAGTTCCTCCGCCAGGCCAACCGCGTGCACCGGCCCTGCGCCGCCGTAGGCGATCAACGCGAAGTCGCGCGGGTCGCGACCCTTCTCGGACGACACCGAGCGCAAGGCGCGCGTCATGCGCGCGTTCGCGATCTCGTGCACGCCCGCTGCGAGGTCTGCGATCGAGAGGCCGAGTGGCTCGGCGACGCGTGCGAGCGCCTGTTCGGCGAGGTCCCGCGAGATCGTGATCTGCCCGTCTGCGACCGGTCCGGCAGGCATGAAGCCGAGGAAGACGTTCGCGTCCGTGACCGTCGGGTCGATGCCGCCTCGCCCGTAGCAGGCCGGCCCGGGTGCAGCACCGGCGCTGCGCGGCCCGACCTGCAACCCACTGGCGGGATCGAGCCAGGCGATCGATCCGCCTCCAGCGCCGACCTCGGCGATATCGATCGTCGGGATCCGCAGCAGCTCGCCCGCGCCGCGCATCAGCCGGCTGCCCGCGGAGAGCGAGCCCCCGGCCTCGTACTCGCGGCCGCGCGAGACCGCGCCGTTCTCGATC
>JACDGR010000035.1:0-9226 GCA_013821525.1 Actinomycetota bacterium | reverse complement strand
GCCCATATCGAACGCGATCGCGTTCGGGAAACCGAGCCGCCGGGTCATCCCGAGCGCCGCCACGACACCCGCTGCCGGGCCCGACTCGAGCGCGAGAACCGGCCGCCGAGCGGCATCCTCGGCGGTCATGACGCCGCCCGAGGACTGCATGATCGTCAGCGGCGCATCGACTCCAGCGGCATCGAGCCCCCGGCGGATGTCGGCCACGTAGCGTCCCATCAGGGGACGCACGTACGCATTCACGACGGTCGTCGCCGACCGTTCGTACTCCCGCTGCTCGCGGAGGATCTCGCTCGAGAGCGAGACGGTGAGCTCCGGCAGCTCCTCGCGCAGGATGCTGCCGAGGCGCTGCTCGTGCTCCGGGTAGAGGTAGGAGTGGAGAAGGCAGATCGCTACCGACTCGATGCCCGCGTCCCGCAGTTGCGCGGCAACAGTGCGCACCTCGTCGTCGTCGAGCGGCCGGAGCACCGTGCCGTCGGCCGTGACGCGCTCGCTGACCTCGAAGCGCAAGCGGCGCGGTACGAGCGGCTCCGGCTTGCGCCAGAACGGGTCGTACATGTGGGGGATGCGTAGGCGGCGCAGCTCGAGCACGTCTCGGAAACCGCCTGTCGTGACGAGCGCAGTTGCCGCGCCGCGCCGCTCGAGGACCGCGTTCGTCGCGACAGTCGTGCCGTGCACGACGGCGGCCACCTCGGCCCCACCGCCGAGCCCGATGACGGCCTCGACGACCGCTGCGTCGTAGTTCGGTGGGGTCGAGAGGAGCTTGCGGACCGTGGCGCGACCGTTGGCGCCCTGCAGGATCACGTCGGTGAACGTTCCGCCGACGTCGACGCCGATCCGTGAGCTGTTGTCTGTCGGTTGCATCCGGTATGGTCGGCGATATGAAATTTCAAATCGCGTTGCGCGAGCATACAACTCCGTGAGCACGGCGCTCGAAGTGGTCGCCCCGATCCAGCGCGCGTCGGTCGAGGCGCGCGTCGCTCAAGCGCTGCGCGAGCTGATCGTCAGCGGGGAGCTGCCGGCCGGGACGCCGCTCGTCCAGCGCGACCTCGCGACGCGGCTCGGCGTTTCGCAGACTCCCATTCGCCTCGGGCTCACGGAACTCGAGCGCGCGGGGCTCGTCGAGGTCGGCGAGACCGGCCGGGCACTCGTGCGGCGGCTGACGCGTGAGGATTTCGAGGAGACCTACGCCGCGCGGCTTGGCCTCGAGGGCCTCGCGGCGCGTGTCGGCGCACAAGCCGTCGGCCCTCTCGAGCTGGAGCGCATGCACACGCTGTACGCACAGCTCGAGCGCTTCGCGAAGAAGCAGGCTGTCGATCACTACCTGCGCGCTCGTTGGGACTTTCACGCCGCATGCTACGGCGCTTCTGGGCGCACGCGCCTCGTCGCAGAGGTGGAGCGGTTGTACTGGCGCGCCGAGCGTTACAACCGGCTGGTCCTGACCGGCAGCGAGCGCTTCAGTCGCTCGGTCCAGCACTACCGCGACTTCCTTGACGCGTGTGAGCGAGGCAGCGGCAAGCGCGCCGAGGCCGTGATCCACCGCAGCATCCGCTGGGCCGTCGACCTCGTGCTCGAGACGCTGCCCTCCGAGGCCGACGCGACGCTGCTGCCGTGACGCGCGCCGGCGCCGACGTCGGAGGCACCTTCACCGACGTGATCGTCGAGGGCGACGACGGCAGGCTCCGCGTCGCGAAGGTGCTGTCGACACCGCCGGAGTACGACCGTGCGGTCGTCGCAGCCTTGCGCAGCCTCGCTCCCGACGGGGTCAAGGAGGTCGTGCACGGGACAACGGTCGCCACGAACGCCGTGCTCGAACGGCGCGGCGCCCGGGCCGCGGTCGTGACGACCGAGGGGTTCCGCGACGTGCTCGAGCTGCGCCGGATGCGCATGCCGCACCTGTACGACTATTTCTGGACGAAGCCCCGCTCGCTCGTCGAGCGCCACCTTCGCTTCGAGATCGCAGAGCGCGTGCATCCGGACGGCTCGGTGGAGCAGGAGCTCGACGACGACGCTTGTCGCGCGCTGGCCGCGCAGCTGCGCGAGGCCGGGGTGGAGTCGATCGCGGTATGTCTTCTCCACGCGCACCTGTATCCCGGGCACGAGCAACGACTCGGCGCCATCCTGCGCGCAGAGCTGCCCGGCGTTCCGGTCTCGCTCTCGAGCGAGGTCCTGCGCGAGCAGCAGGAGTACGAGCGCACAGCGACGACCGTCGTGAACGCGTACGTCCGTCCGCTGATGGAGGACTACCTGGCGGCGATCGGCCGCGGTGTGGCCGCACCGCTCCGGATCATGCAGAGCTCGGGCGGGACGATGAGCGCCGCCGACGCGTCCGAGCGGCCCGTGTATGCACTCGAGTCGGGCCCGGCGGCGGGCGTCGTCGCCGCGCTCGCGCTGGCGAACGCGCTCGGACACTCCTCCGCGATCGCCTTCGACATGGGCGGCACGACCGCTAAGGCGTCGCTGATCGAGAACGGTCGCGTTTCGCGCAGCCAGGAGTACGAGGTCGGCGCGTCGCTCTCCGCGGGAAGCCGGCTCTTGCGCGGCAGCGGCGAGCTGATCCGGATCCCGACGATCGACATCGCCGAGGTCGGAGCCGGTGGGGGGTCGATCGTGTGGCTCGACTCGGCGCAGGGTCTGCACGTGGGGCCTCGGAGCGCCGGAGCAGACCCGGGGCCTGCGTCGTACGGGCGCGGCGGGGCCGAGCCGACCGTCACCGATGCGAACGTGGTACTCGGCTACGTGCCGGACGGCCCGATCGCCGACGGGCAGATCACGATCTCGCGCGAGCTCGCCGCGGCGGCACTCGCGCGGGTCGGCGCTCGGCTCGGGTTGACCCAGCACGAGGTGGCGCGTGGCATCCACGACCTCGCGAACTCGGCGATGATGCGGGCGCTGCGCGCGGTCACGACGGAGAAAGGACGCGACCCCGCGGACTTCGTGCTGATTGCCTACGGAGGCTCGGGCCCCGTGCACGCCGCAGCGCTCGCGGGCGAGCTGGGCGTCCGCACGGCAATCGTCCCGCCCCTCGCCGGGCTCTTCTCCGCAGTCGGCCTTCTCGCGGCGCGGGACGAGCAGCATGACGTGCGCTTCTGCCGCGTCGACGCTCGCGCGCCCGACCTGGACGAGCTGCGCCGGCTTGACGCCGAGTTGCGCCCCGCAGGCGGTGAGTGGCAGCGCGTCGCTGACGTGCGGTACCGCGGTCAGAGCTGGAGCGTCCCGATCGAGCTCCCGGGGGAGCTCGATGCCGTCGCGGTGGCCGGGTTGGTCGAACGCTTCGAGGCCGAGCACGAGCGCCTGTACGGCACCCGGCTCGAGGTCGGCTCGCCGATCGATGTGCGCGCCCTTCGAGTGATCGCGCTCGGGCCGGTTCGGGCACCGCTCGGCGCCTTCGTGGCGGAGGATCGTCTGCCGGGCGCGCGGCGCGCGGACTTCGGTGACGGCCCGGTCGAGGTGCCCACGATCACCCGCTCGAGCCTTGGAGCCGACCTCGTTGCAGGCCCGCTCCTCGTGGACGAGCATGACACCACGATCGTCGTCCCGCCCGGCTGGGCGGTCCGTCTCGACGCGCCGACCGGCGCGCTCGTGCTCGCCCACGTGACCGTGCGGCCCGAACGGCGCCAGCACGCGCCCGCGATCGCGCGTCGGATGCTCGCGAACGGGCTCGAGGCGCTCGCGGACGAGATGGCGACGACGATCTTTCGCACGGCGCACTCGGCCGTCGTTCGCGACGCGATGGACTTCTCGGCAGCGCTCTGCGCTCCGAGCGGTGAGACGGTGGCGCAGGCGGTCACGATCCCGCTGCAACTGGGCTCGATCCCGCAGGCGATGTCGACGCTGCTCGAGCGCTTCGACGGGCAGTTCGCAGCCGGTGATCTCTACATCCTCAACGACCCGTTCGGCGGCGGCAGCCACACGCCGGACATCTTTCTCGTCAGGCCGGCCTTCGCCGGCGAGACGCTGGTCGGTTTCGCGGTCACGATCGCCCATCACGGCGACCTGGGCGGGCGGGTGCCCGGAACGATCGCCTGCGACAGCACCGAGGTCTTCCAGGAAGGGCTGCGGCTGCCGTGGCTCAAGCTGCACGACCGTGGCGCGCCGGTCGACGCGCTGTTCGAGATCTTGCGGGCGAACGTGCGCTTGCCCCGTGAGCTGCTCGGCGACCTCGCCGCCCAGGCCGCGGCGTGCACGATCGGCGATCGGGGACTACAGGAGCTCGCGGGTCGACACGGCGCAGGCGAGCTCATCGAGCTGATGGGTGGGCTGCTCGATCACAGCGAGCAGCTGCTGCGCGCCGAGATCGCGAGCTGGCCGGACGGCGTTGCAACCTTCACGGACTACCTCGACTCCGACGGCATCGACGTCTGCGAGGTGCCGATCACCGTTCGGCTCGAGATCGCCGGGGACAGGGTGATCGCAGACTTCTCCGAGTCGGCGCCGATGGTGCGAGGAGCTCTGAACTGTACGCCGTCGTTCGCAGAGGCGAGCGTCTTCCACACGATCATGGCGGCTTCGGCGACCGACATCCCGCGCACGGCCGGAGCCACCCGGCCGATCACCGTCGTCACGAAGCCCGGGACGGTTGCGCACGTCGTGCTGCCGGGGGCGTCGTCGATGCGCGGCATCACCGGCTACCGGCTCTCCGACGTGATGAACGGCGCGCTCGCCCAGTTGATCCCCGCGCGAGTGCCGGCCGCGGGCGAGGGCGGCTCGACGCTCGCGTGGTTCGCAGGGCGACGATCCGACGGTGAGCCGTTCGTCTACAGCGAGCTCGTCGTCGGCACGTGGGGAGGACGGCCGACCGCGGACGGCAACGACGGCCTGGCGAACCCATGTGCCTCGATGGCGAACGTGCCGATCGAGATCGCCGAGAGCGAATGGCCGATCGTCGTCGAGCGCTATGCGCTCGTCGCCGACTCCGGCGGCGTCGGGCGGTTCCGCGGCGGGCTGGCGGTCGAGCGAGTCTGGCGCTGCGTCGCCCCTGACACGCTGCTGCACGTGCGTTCGGACCGCCAGGTACACCGGCCCTACGGGCTCGCGGGCGGCGGCGAGGGTGCTGCGTCCTCGAATCTCATCTTCCGCGTCGGCGGCACGGTCGAGCGGCTGCCGCCGATGTTCGCGACGACATTGCAGCCGGGCGATGTCTTTCATCACCGCATGGCAGGCGGAGGCGGCTGGGGAGATGTGCATGACCGCGACCCCGCTGCGGTGCTGCGCGACGTGCGAGACGAGAAGGTGTCCGCCGTTGCTGCGCGCGAGCTCTACGGAGTCACTACCGAGAGCCTCGCCCTCGAGGGAGCGCGGTGAGGATCTCACGGGTGGAGGTGACACCGCTCGCAATCCCCTTGCGGCAGGAGTTCCACTGGGCCGGCGGTAGGCAGCTCGGTGCGAACCTCGTGCTCTTCGCGGTGCACACCGACGACGGCGTAGTCGGCTACGGAGAATCGATCTGCGAGGAGCCACGCGCAGTCGCCGCACACGGTGAGGCGATGGCGCGGCAGTTCGTCGGCCGATCGCCCGGAGACGTCGAGGCGATCCTCCGCTCGATCTGGACGGAGGGGCGGTGGAAGACATTCCCGCAGTTCACGCAGTTTGTTCTTTCCGGCATGGAGGCCGCGTGCTGGGACGCCTTCGGCCGAGCGCATGACTTGCCGACGCGCGCGTTCTTAGGCGGGGCTGTGCACGACGAGCTCGACTTCTTCGGGTTCCTGCAGGGCGACGATCCGGCGACGCTTGCGGCGCACGCTCGCGAGCTGCCGGATCATGAGGTGATCTATCTGAAGATCGGCCGGCCACGCGACGACGAGGCATGCATCGCAGCCGTCCGAGAGGTGATCGGACCGGACCGGCTGCTGCGCGTCGACCCGAACGAAGCGTGGGACGCCGCGACGGCGATCGACCGCATCCGCCGGCTCGCGCGCTACGACCTCGATTGGGTCGAGCAGCCGGTTCCGGGGGACGACGTCGCCGGCCTCGCGCACGTCCGGAGGAGCGTCGCAGCGAAGATCGCGGCCGACCAGGCCGTCTACACGACGGCCCAGCTGCGGACAGTGCTCGAGCGGGAGGCCGCGGACGTGATCGTCACCGGCCCGCATGACGCGGGCGGGCTCTTGCGCTTCCGCCAGCAAGCGTCTCTCTGCGCGGCCTGGGGGCTGCGCGTGAACCTGCACGCGTTCATGCAGAGCGACCTCAGCTTCTTCGCACACGCGCAGGTCGCCTCTACGATCCCGAACCTGACGAACGGAAACCAGACGATGCATCAGCTGCTCGCCGAGTCGCTGACGACGACTCCGGCGCCGTTGACGAACGGGCGCTACCGGTTGAACGATCTACCAGGTAACGGATTCGAGCTCGATGAGAACGCTGTAGACCAAGCGCACGAGCGCTGGCAGCGCGACGGCGCGTACAACACGATCGAGTCGGTGCGCGCCTGAGCCTCGACCTCGTGATCCGCGGCGGGACCGTTTACGACGGCACCGGCAGTGACGGCTTCGTCGCGGACGTCGGCATCGCCGAGGGCCGCGTTGTACTCGTGGGTGCCGTCGAGTCCGCCGATGCGCCCCGGCTCGACGCCGCAGGCCTCGCCGTCGCTCCGGGATTCATCGACATCCACAGCCATTCCGACTACACGCTCCTGATCGACCCGCGCGCGGCCAGCGCGATCTTCCAGGGAGTGACCACCGAGGTGGTCGGCAACTGCGGCTTCGGCTGCTTCCCAATTCGCGATCCGACGCTGGCTGCGCGGGCGATCTACGGCTACAGCGACGAGCTTCCCATCACGTGGAGCTCCGCAGGCGAGTACTTCGAGACGCTCGCGGCTGCGCGGCCCGCTGTCAACGTGCTCAGCCTGGTGCCGAACGGCCAGCTCCGGCTCGCGACCGCGGGTCTCGTCGATCGCCCGGCGACTCGCGCTGAGTGTGACGAGATGGACACGCTGCTGCTCGAGTCCCTCGACGCAGGCGCGTGGGGCTATTCGACCGGACTCGAGTACGCGCAGGAGTCGGCCGCGACCGAGGAGGAGATTACCTCGCTCGCCCGACGCGCACCGTTCTACGCCACGCACACGCGCCGGCGCGACGCGGGCGCCGCGGACGCCGTCGCGGAGGCGATCCGGACCGGCCGATCGGCCGGCACGCGGCTGCAGGTATCGCACCTCGTGCCGCGCAACGGCCTCGAGGAGAGCAGGCGGTGCGTCGAGCTCGTCGAGCAGGCACACGCCGCTGGGGACGACATCGCGTTCGACATGCACACGCGCACGTTCGGCCTCACCCATCTCTACGCGGTTCTGCCGGGCTGGGCGCTCGCCCTGATGCCCGACGAGCTCGAGCGGGCGCTGCGGGACCCGGCCCAGCGAGGTGCGATGCGCTCGCATGTGAGCATTCTCAGCGCGGGCGGCGACTGGAAGCGGGTCGTTCTGCTCGACAACGACCTCTGGCCCGAGTACGCGCGCCGGGATATCGCGTCGATCGCTGCCGAGCGCGCCCAGGACCCACTGGACGCCGTCTACGATCTTTTACTCGGCGGTGTCGGAGAGCTGCACAGCCTGATGGCGATCATCAACGCCTACACCCCGCAGCAGCAGTGCGAAGCCTTTGCGCACCCGCTCTGCATGCCCGGGTCCGATGCCACGACGCTTGCTCCCGACGGACCCCTCGCCTCCTCGTTCTTCCATGGTGCGTACACCTGGGCCTCGTGGTTCTGGCGTTTCATGGTGGAGGAACGCGGCCTGCTCTCCCCGCAGGACGCGGTGCACCGGCTGACGGGCATGCCTGCGGCACGGATCGGGTTGCAGGACCGCGGCTTCCTGCGTGAAGGCGCACGAGCCGACGTCGTCGTGTTCGAACCGCACGGATTCGGAGAGCGCGGGACGACGTTCGAGCCGAATCTGCCCGCGACAGGCATGCGGCATGTCATGGTGAACGGCGTGGCGACCCTACGCGACGGACAGCTGACCGGCGAGCGCGCCGGCAGGGTGCTGTTGCGATGAAAGCACTGGTCTGGCACGGCGACCAGCGCCTCGCGCTCGAAGATCGTCCCGATCCTCGCGCCGGCGACGGCGAGGTGGTACTCGACGTCCAGCTCGCCGGGATCTGCGGCTCTGACCTGCACGGCTACCGTGGGAATCCCGGGCCGCGCGTGCCGCCGCTCGTACTCGGGCACGAGGTCGTCGGGAGCGTCGGCGGCGAAAGCTATGCGGTGTATCCAGTGATCGGTTGCGGCGCGTGTGCGCGCTGCGAGGCTGGAGACGACAACCTCTGCGCGTCCTGGCAGCTGATCGGTCTGCAGCGCGCCGGGGGATTCGCGGAACAGGTCGTCCTGCCGGAACGCGCACTCGTGCCCCTGCCGGAAGGCCTCGAACTGCGCAGGGCGGTGCTCGCCGAGCCGCTTGCGTGCTGCGTCGGTGCTCTCGCGCCCTATGAGCTCGGAGTCGGGAGCTTCGTCTCCGTGTTCGGCGCCGGCCCGATCGGGTTGCTGACGACGTTTCTCGCGGCGCGCGACGGCGCGACGGTGCGCACGCTCGATCCGATCACCTCTCGGCGCGACATCGCCGCGCTGCTCGGGGCGAGTGACTTCGAAGGGCCGGGTGACCTTGCGGTCGACGCGGCGGGTTTCGAGGAGACATGGCGCGCATCGATCGACTCCGTCGAGAACGGCGGAGACGTCGTCGTCGTCGGGCTCGGCGCGGCCGAAGGTACCCTCCCGATGGCCACCCTCGTGCGCCGCGCCGTGTCCGTGCGCGGCCACTTCGCCTATTCGCGCGCAGACTTCTCCCGTGCCCTCGAGATCCTTGCGGACGAGGACCTCGACATCTCGTGGCTATCCGACGCGCGCCTCGCCGAAGGCGCGAGGGCGTTCGCCGATCTCGTCGACCGGCCGAACGAGTACACGAAGGTATTGCTGACGCCGTGAGCAGCCGCCTCCCGCAGCTGCGGAGAGCAGATTGATCGTCGACCATCCCGATTTCCTCTGGCGCAACCCGGAGCCAAAGCCGTCCTACGACGTGGTGATCGTCGGCGGGGGAGGGCACGGGCTCGCGACTGCGTACTACCTCGCGCGAGACCACGGCATCACCGATGTCGCAGTGCTCGAAAAGGGTTGGCTTGCGGGAGGCAATATCACCCGCAACACGACGATCATCCGCTCGAACTACCTGTGGGACGAGAGCGCCGCGATCTACGAGCGGTCGCTGCAGCTCTGGGAGGGCCTCTCCGACGAGCTCGACTACGAC
>JACDGR010000388.1 GCA_013821525.1 Actinomycetota bacterium | reverse complement strand
GGATCACCCCCGAGTGAAGGGCGCGGCGGGCGATGTGCACTGCCTGGTGCAGGTTGTTCGCCGCCGCCGCGGGATCGCGGTCGGGCCAGAGGATGTCCATTGCCTGCTCTCGGTGCAGGTGGTGGCCGCGCGCAAGGGCGAGCAGCTTGACGAGCTCGCGTGCCTTCTTCAGCCGCCAGGCGCTCTCGGCCACCGGCTCTCCGTCCACGGAGGCAGCGAACCCGCCGAGCAGGATCAGCTTCACATCGCTCATCCTTCGAGCCTAAACCCACGCTAAGCGATCGCAAAGAGCCCGCAAAGGGAGCGCTCCTAGGTTGACCTCCAACAGCTGTAGGACAACCGGACAGGAGGACATGAGATGAAGCTCGTGCTTGCAGGGGCAGGCGCCCTGATCACGCTCGCGATCGCCGCACCATCGTTCGGAGGAATCGCCGCGCCTTCGTTCGGCCACTCCGCGCCGATCGTTGCGAAGCCCATAGCCGTCGGAACGATGCAGGCGACGACGATCCAGACGGGCACAGGCGCGGTCGTACTCGACCGCATCACCGTCCCGCATGGTGGCACCTTCGGGTGGCACACCCACGGCGCGCCGGTGGCAGTCGTCGTCACCGGAGGGACGCTGACAGTCTTCGACCCGTCGGTGGGCAAGTGCGCCCCATTCCAGGTCTCGAAAGGCCAATCGTTCGTCGAGCCCGCGGGGCACGTCCACCTCGCGCGCAACGACGGCAAGCGGGCCGTGACGCTGTATGCGATGTATCTCGGCCTGCCGAGCCTGAAGGACGCCAACGCCGAAGCGAAGGCACCCGCCGGCTGTAACGCCTGAGACGCCCGGAAGCTCGGCCGGGCGATCGTTGCACAACGATCGCGCGGCCGGGCTCCGGCTAGCATCGAAGTCATGGCAGGCGCGAGAGCGGGGATCGACAGGCGTGCGATGTCGGCGTTGTCGGGGGGCCACCTCGCGGTCGACTTCGCGTCGGGGAGCGTGCCGGCGCTGATCCCGTTCATGACCGACCGCTTCCACCTCGGGTATGCGCTCGCGGCGATGCTGCTCTTGACGGCGACAGCCTCCTCCTCACTCGTGCAGCCGCTCTTCGGTCTGATGTCGGATCGGCGCGGCGCACTCTGGCTGATCCCGGGCGGCACGATGCTCGCTGCGATCGGGGTCGGTGGCGCGGCCGTCTCGCCGGTCTACCCACTCGTGCTGCTGCTCGTGCTTGCGGGCGGGCTGGGTGTTGCCGCGTTTCACCCTGAAGGCTCGAAGTTCGCCTCGTACGCGAGCGGGCGCAAGCGGGCGAGCGGGATGTCGTACTTCAACAGCGGCGGCAACGCGGGCTACGCGCTGGGCGCCTTCGCGACCGGGCAGCTCGTCGTCTGGCTGGGCCTCGTCGGCGGGCTCGTTGCGATGGTTCCCGTGCTGCTCGTCTCGCTCGCGCTCGTCCGCGTGGTGCCGCATCTCTCACAGCTCGCGCCGGAGGCAGGCGTCACCGCGTTCGATCGCGGCGACGATCGCCGCCGCGCGATGGCGATGCTCGGATTCGTGATCGCGCTGCGCAGCGTCGCGTGGTTCACGCTGCTCGCTTTTGTTCCTCTCTGGCTCGTCTCGCTCGGGCACTCGAAGGCGGACGGGAACCGGCTCCTGTTCCTGATGCTGCTCGCGGGGGCGGTCGGGACGCTGATCCTCGGCCCGGTCGCAGACCGCATCGGCCTGCGTGTGACGCTCGCGATCACGCAGGCGGCGCTCACGCCGCTGATGCTCGTCTTCATCTACGTGGGCGGCGCCGCCGGCGTTGTCGCGTTGATGCTGGTCGGCGTCTGCGTCGTCGGCACCTTCGGCGTGACGATGGTGCTCAGTCAGCTCTACCTGCCACGGCATGTCGGCATGGCGTCCGGGCTCTCGGTCGGGCTCGCGATGGGGATCGGCGGCATCGCAGCGGTCGTCTCGGGCGCGCTCGCAGATGCGATCGATTTGAGGACCGCACTCACCATCAGCGCGTGCGCCCCCGCGCTCGGCGTGCTCTTTTGCCTCCGGCTGCCGGCGCCCGCGCCGAGAACACGGGCACAGTCATCGTCGACCGCGCTCCTGCCGGTCGACTGACGCAGCTCGCCTAGGCGATCGCGTGCGCGACGCGTTGCTCGAGCTCTTCGGTGAGCGCACGCGCAGCGGTCATCGTCGGCCGGCCGACGGGAACGATGATCGGCTCGCCGACCGTGACCCGCACCTTCGGATGTCGCCAGGGCCACGGCACGCCGCGGGTGCCGATCATGCCGACGGGCACGAGCGGCGCGCCCGTTGCGAGAGCGAGCCGCGCAGCTCCGCGGTGGTAGCGGCGCGGCCCCGCACCGGGCTTCGAGGTGCCCTGGGGGAACAACCCGAGTACCTGGCCATCATTCAGCAACTGAGCAGCGCGCGACATCGCCGTCGCATCCCCGGAACCGCGTTCGACCGGGAACGCGCCGAAGGACTCCATCATCCTGGCGACGATGCGATACTTCCACAGCTCCGACTTCGCCATGAAGCGAACCGTCCGCGGCGTTGCGAGGGCGAGGATCCACGGGTCGAACATCGATTCGTGATTCGCGACCAGGATCACCCCGCCGCTCCCCGGGACGTGCTCAACCCCGCTTAGCTCGACGTGGTAGAGCCGCGCGGCGAGCTTGCGATAGCCGGTGCGCTCGAGGAGGGAGTAGAGCTTCATTCGGCGGGCAGCGTCAGGCTCTCGAGGTCGCTCGGATACGACGTCAGGATCTCGATCCCGTCTTCGACGACGACCACCGTGTCGGAGTGACGGAAGCCCCCGAGCTCGTCGCCGTAGAGACCCGGCTCGATCGTGAACACCATTCCCGGCTCGACCGGCGTGTGATCACCGACATCCAGGAACGGAGCCTCGTGGTTTCGCAGCCCGATCGCATGTCCGGTGTGTTGTCGCCAGTACGGCAGCAAATCGTTGTTCTCGAAGTAGCGCAGCACCGCGCGGTCGACGTCTGCGCATGTCACGCCCGGACGAAGCGCAGCGAACGCGACCTGCTGCGCAGCGACGACGTGGTCGAAGAGGCGGCGCTGCTCGTCGCTCGGCGGGCCGATGATCATCGCGCGCTCGAGCTCCGCGTTGTACCCCCAGACCGGCGCGCCCGTCTCCGTCACGAGCATGTCCCCCACCTCGAAGCGGATGTTGTGCGCGATCGCGTGGGCCCACGC
>JACDGR010000387.1 GCA_013821525.1 Actinomycetota bacterium | reverse complement strand
CCCGGGTCATGATCGAGCTGTTCCTTGAAGAGCTCGGTGTTCGGGTCGTGGCCGATCGCGACGAAGAGGCCGTCAGCCGGGACTTCCCACCTCTCGCCGGTCGCGGTGTTGCGCAGGCGCAGCCCTTCGAGCTTCGCGTCACCGAGGATCTCCGTCACCTCGGCACTCAGCACGAAGTCGAGCTTGTCGTTTGCCTCTGCCCGGTCGACCATGATCCGCGACGCGCGGAACTCCTCGCGCCGGTGCACGAGGTGCACGCGCGATGCGAACTTCGTCAGGAAGAGCGCCTCCTCGAATGCCGTGTCGCCGCCGCCGACGACGTAGACATCCTTCTCGCGGAAGAACGACGCATCACACGTGGCGCAGGCGGAGACGCCGCGGCCCTTGTGCTGCTCCTCGGACTCGATCCCCAGCCAGCGGGCGCTCGCACCGGTCGCGATCACGACGGCGCGCGCGACGTGCTCGTCCTCGCCGACCCACACCCGGAAGGGCTGCTCGGAGAAATCGACCCGCGTGACGTCGTCGGTCACGTACTCCGCGCCGAAGCGCTCGGCCTGCCGGCGGAGGTCGGACATCATCTCCGGCCCCATCACGCCGTCGGGGTAGCCGGGGTAGTTCTCGACGTCACTCGTGATCATCAGCTGGCCACCCCAGGCGAACCCCTCGATCACGAGCGGCTTGAGGTCGGCGCGCGCTGCGTAGAGCGCCGCCGTATAGCCGGCCGGGCCGCCGCCGATCACCATCAATTCATGGATCTTCTGGTCGTTCAACCTGTTCCTCTCGAGTACGTGTGCTCGTAGATATCAACGCCGGAGGACGCCAGAACGTTCCCGATCCTAGCGCCGGTCACGCCTCAGGCAGCGTGGGCGTCGTCGAAGCCGGGCAGCGCGACCAGGTCGTCGCCGTCGGCTCGCCGCGTTGCGGCCTTGGTAGGCGCGGGCGGCGCCGATTCGGGTGCCGAGAGCGTCAACGGCGCGCGCTCGATCTGGGCGGCCTCGACGATCTCCTCGCTGCCAACGCCGTGCTCCGGGAACTTCCGGGCGGTCACGAGCAGGCGCTGCTCGAGCGAGCCGAGCGCCTGGTTGTAGGCCCCGACCGCCGAGTCGAGGCTGCGGCCGACCTTGGCGAAATGACCCACGAACACGCCGACCCGCTCGTAGAGCTCACGGCCGAGCTTGTTCACCGAGCGGGCGCTCTCGGCGACCGTCTCCTGCTGCCAGCCGTAGGAGACCGTGCGGAGGAGCGCGATCAGCGTCGAGGGCGAGGCAAGCACCACGCCCGAGTCGGCGCCGGCCTCGAAGAGCGCCGGATCCTGGTCGAGCGCCGCACGGAACAGCCCCTCGTCGACAAACATGACGACGAACTCGGGCGCCGGGTCGAATTGCTGCCAGTACCGTTTGGCGCCGAGCTTCGTGATGTGCTCGCGTACTTGCCCGGCGTGGCGGGCCAGGTGCAGCTTGCGCTGATCGACATCGTCGCTGCCGAGGGCGGTCAGGTACGCCTCGATCGGCACCTTCGAGTCGACGACGATGCTCTTGCCTCCGGGGAGCTTGACCACCATGTCGGGGCGCAGCAGCCGCCCGGTGTCGTCGCGCCCGCTCTCCTGCTCGTGAAAATCGCAGTGCTGGATCATCCCGGCGAGCTCGACGACGCGCTTCAACTGCACCTCGCCCCAGCGGCCGCGGACGTGAGGGGCGCGGAGCGCCGTCACGAGGTTCCCCGTCTCCGAGCGCAGGCGCTCCTGGCCCTCGGCGACCGCGCGCAGCTGCTCGCCGACGACGCTGACCGCCTTCATGCGCTGCTGCTCGAGTGCCTGTGACTGGGTTTCGAAGCGCTGCAGCGTCTCCTTGATCGGAGCGAGCTTCGCCTCGGTCATCTGCAGCAGGGACGTCTGGCTCTTCGAGAGCGCCTCGCCTGCGACGGATTTGAAGCGCTCCTCCCACTGTGCCTGGGCGCGCTCGAGCAGGCTGATCTTCTCTGCAGCGGCCGCGCGTTCGCGCTCGACGGCCTCGTCCTTGGCGCCGAGTGCGGCCTCTTGGGCCCCGAGTGCCGCACGGGCCCAGAGCCAGACGGCGCCTGCGCCGACGGCAAGGCCGAGAATGAGGAAGGCCGCTGCCATGAGCCGACCAACGGTACGGACGGGATCGGACGGACTCACCGGTAGTGGATCCCGTTTCGGACCATAAAAATCAGCCCCGGCGAGTCCGAAGACCTACCGGAGCTGAATGTCGGATCCAGCGACTCCGAAGAGCTACCGGATCCGACGAGAGGAACCTAACGAGGTTCAGGGCCGGACGTCAAGCGCCGACCGGGCAGAAATGCAGCAACGTGCGAACTTTTTGCTCGTTGACACCTGTCCTCGATCCTCGTAGGTTGCGGACCGCGGCATGTCCGTTCCACCCAACAAGCGATCAGCGCCTTCTTGGGCGATGTTGCTGCCGATAGCGGCAAGACGACCAACGTCTTCTACAGCAACTCGCAGTACACCGACGCGGGCGGCGCGGCTGCCTACTCCTCCATCTTCGGCGGTTCCCCGGTCGACGCGAATCCGTTTCCCGCCAACGGCTGCACGGATTCCTACACCTCGATCTGCCTGAGCGACGCGCAGTTGCGCACCGAGATCGAAGGTCGTCGCCACGAACGGGCTGCCCCGTGGCCTGGGCACGCGGTACTTCATCTTTACCCCAAAGGGGGTAGGCAGCTGCTATTCGAGCTCTAGCTGTGCGTTCTCGAGCTACTGCGCGTACCACAGCCACTTCGGCAGCGGCTCGACGGTGACGCTCTATACCAACCAACCCTACACCGACACGGTTCCGGGTGCGTGCGGGACCGGGCAGGCGCCAAGCGGCGACCAGGCTGCAGACTCGACGATCAACGTCGTCAGTCACGAGCACAGCGAAGCGATCACCGATGGTCTCGGAAATGCCTGGTACGACAGGCGCGCCTACGAGAACGGTGACAAGTGCGCCTGGAACTTCGGTGCGGCGACCGGCAACTACAACCAGGTGATCAACGGGCACCACTACTATCTCCAGCAGGAGTGGAGCAACCGGAGCTCCGGCTGCGTCCTGACGGGCCTCTAGTTGACGTGCCTACACAGGTTGTGAACGGCTGAGGGGTACGTCCGGCCCTCCTTCGAGTCTGTGGGTCTCGCCAAAGACCTGCACGAAGGAGGACCGGATGTTGCATCACCGTAACGCGAAGCTCGGACTGG
>JACDGR010000386.1 GCA_013821525.1 Actinomycetota bacterium | reverse complement strand
GTCGTACGTCTACGCTATTGCTCTCCGTCGGCGTTCGCGGCGTTGAGGGCGCCGAGCGGATCCTTGAGGACCGCGTCGCCGTCCCACTTCCCGTTCGTCGATCCTTTCGCGGGCATCGCGCCCGACCCACCTGTCCCGCCACCACCGGCGGCCTTCGTGCCGGCGTAGAACTCGGCCATCTCGCCGCGATAATCCTTGCCGAAGAAGTCCTCGACGGTCTTCGAGGTCACTTCGCCCTTCGCATCCTTCACCACGATCCGGCCATCGTCGGCCAGGTCGAAGCGGTCCTTCGTGTCGCGGAGTGCCTTCTCGGCCCGCTCGGGCCGTCCACCTGCCGCCAGAAACGCTGCCTTGACCTTGTCGTCGAGCTTGAGAGTGCGCAGCTCGCCGCGCGCCGCATCCAGCTCCTTCTGAAACTTTGCCTTCTCGGTCGCGAGGTCGGTGTCGAACTTCGCCAGCGCTCGAGCGACCTTTTCCTTTTCCTTCAGGTCGTCGCCGGCCGTCGCGGCGGCAAGCTTCCGTTCGAGCTCGGCCCGCTCGTCCGCCGCCTTGGTCGCCAGCTTCTCGGCCGCTTGGCGCGCGCGCCGCTCTTCCTGGAGCGCGGACTTGCCGCCGTCGTCGAGCGCCTTCGGCTGGAAGGTCCCGTCGCGCTCCTCGTACATCTCCTCGAAGCCCTTCGGGATCTCGTCCTTCGTCTTGAACGTCGGCAGCGCCATCGGCATCCGTGGGTTGAGGTGCAAGCGGACCTCTGACGGAAGTCTACGGGCGCACGCCGAACCGGGAGGGGCCGATGACTACGCTTCGGGAAGTGGTGAGGCTCAGAGCCGGCGGTTGCGCTGCTCGATCAGGTCGGGCGGCAGCCCATCGGTCGGGCGCGACTTCGGAGGGATGACGCGATCGCTGTACCCTCGCTCTGCGCCCTTCGCCCGGTTGTAGCGGAAGACCCATCGCCCATGTTCCTCGACGGGGTCGTAGCAGTCCATGCTCGCTAACTCCTCCGACGGGACAGAGGAGCCATCCTCACGCTCCACGTACGACATAAAGTCCGGCCCCGAAACGGTGACGGACCAGTATCCGTTGAGCGGTCCACCGCCTACGAACTCCCGGCCTTCGACCTCGTCAATGTCCTCTCTCATCGATTCCCTCGTGCGAAGGGTTCGATGTAAGCTACCGCGCCTGGGAGTACCGAGCCACGCAGCGGCAGTTGTACTCGTCGTCGCCGGGGATCATCTGCCCGTTGCTGAACGGTTCGTCGAAGGGGGCAGTCTCACCCTCCATCGCGAGGTGTTCAACACGCTCGCGGTCGTCCTTGACACCGACCCACGTCTTCTGCAGACGGCGACGATCGACCAGACCCCGCTCGGCCGCGTCCTCCCACGCGAGGCGCTGCCCGAGCTTCGTCGCGTCGAGCGCGGCGGTGCGAGCCACCGTATTCGCGTGGAATGCCTCCATCTTGCGCTGGTAGGCCGCCACCTGCGTCGTGATCTGCTGCTCGGTGAGCGCGCCCTTCTTGATCGTGCCGTCGTAGCGTTTGTCGCGGAGCTTGTAGCCCAGCGGATTCTTGCCCTCGCCCCGGAGGGCGCGCTCGAAGTTGCGAACGGCCTCGGCCTGGCTCGGCGCGAGCCCGAGGACGCCTTTGATCTGGCGTGCGATCGCGGCGGTGCCTTTCCCGTCCCGAAGGCCGTTCTCCACGAAAGCGCGCACCGTTTCTCGCACGTCGCCACTCAGGGTGGTGATCACCCGCGTTTCGAGCTGCCGCACCGCGTCGATCACCCGAGGGTTCAGGTAGTCAAACGCGACGACGAGCTGTCCGCCGACGCGTCCCCCCTTCGGCACATCGGCGGCGAAGTAGGTCACCTGGCGCTCAATCTGCTGGCGAAGACGTGTGCGGAAGGGCTGCGTCGCCCGGTCGAGGAGCTCGGTCGTGAAGAGATCGCGGACCAGCGCGTCCGCGTCGCCGGTGTCAACGTACCGCTCCAGCGCGGCGACAGTGAGCGTCGCGCGCACGAGCGCGAAGGCACGGAAGATCGCCGCACTCAATGCGGGCTGCATCCCGATCGCTCGACGCTGGGCGCGCTCCCAGAGGACGCGCTCGGCGGGCGTCATTCGATGCCCAGCGCGTCTTCACGCGCGTCTGCGGCGCGATCTTCCAATCCGGAACGCAACGCATCTCCCGGAGAATCAAAGACGGCGACGATGTCGCCGAGCTTCAGTGTCACCGTCGACCCATAAAGGGCAAGTCCGGTCCAGAACGCTTTCCCCGCCATCCAGTCAGCGAGCAGCCGCGGGTATTCGCTCCGTGCAAGCGTGTATGAGGTTTGGCCGCCCTTGCAGTAGGCGTAACAGGCACCGTCTCGCTCTCTCAGCATAGTCACACCTCCATGAGCAGTTCGTAGGCGGCGATGATGGCCGCGTCCTCCTCGTCGAGACTCCACGCCGGGGGCGCCAGCACGATGGGAGCGCGGGTCACTGTCGCCCGGCACGCATCAGCGGCTGTCAACGCATCGTTCATCGCGCCGGACGTGACGAAAGCGCCGAGCGAGACGTCGCGCGCTGAGAGCCGTTCGGCGCTCGCTGTGGTGGCAATGAGCGCCCCGCCGACCGCATCGACGGCGGTGAGGCGCTCCCGCCGGGTGACGCGAGCAGTGAGCGTCGTGGTCACGCGGTCGCGGGCCTGTAGTCGTTCGCGGCGTCCATCCAGGAGCCTCACGCCGTCGAGCATTCCGGATGGGCGCCCATCGATCGGCAGCGCGGCCAGCGTCACCGACGCCTCGACCGCGTCAGCGACAGCCAGGGTGTCGCTCACCGTGACGTCGTAGACCGTGCCCGATCCCGCCACCTGGACCGCGGCGTCCGACGCATCCGCCGCAGCGAGCGCCTCAGCCACCACACCGACCAGATCGGCGGTGCTCGTGAACGCGTCCTCAGCACTCAGGCTGTCCACCGTGGTGACGCCCATCGCCGCGAGAGCGTCTACTGACTCGACGAGCGCGAGTACCTCGCTGACCGCAGCGACGCCCGCCGACACCACGGCGGCGGTGGGTGTGTCGAACGCCGCGAGCGCGTCGGCCACCGCACCACCCACGTCGGCCGCACCGAGGCTCGCATCATCCGCAGCCAGTGCCTCGGCGACCGGCACGCCGAGCGCGGCCGTGGCGCCAGCCGCCTCCCCGGCGGTCAGCCCGTCGGTGACGGCGCCGACGAGGATGACGGTTGCAC
>JACDGR010000034.1 GCA_013821525.1 Actinomycetota bacterium | reverse complement strand
GTGTAGCGGCGGGTCATTCGCTCGAGCTCGTTGCGCGTCATCGCCTTTGGATCACAAACGACTCCGCCCTTTGCACCACCGAACGGCAAACCCATCAATGAGCACTTCCACGTCATCCACATCGCGAGCGCCTTCACCTCGTCGAGCGTGACGTCGGGGTGGTAGCGGATGCCGCCCTTCGACGGCCCACGCGCGATGTTGTGCGTGACGCGGTAGCCCGCGAACGCGCGCACCGAGCCGTCGTCCATCGACGTGGGGATGGAGACCTCGACTGCCTTCTTACACTGCTGGAGAACCTCGACGAGGCGGCGGTCGATCCCGAACGCGTCGGCGACCTGATGGAGCTGTCGCTGCGCGAGCTCGAACGGGTTCTCGCGGAGATGCGACTCGGGCGCAGCCGTGGACATCGGCCAGCAACCTACTCGATCTCGAAGCTCACCTGCGCCCGGTTCGGCTTGGCATCGCGTGGCAGTGTCGGCCAGGCCGCAAGCCGCAACTCATAGCCTCCGGGCGCCAACTGGACGCTCGTCGGGCCCCGGCCGGTGATGCCGAAGCTGTAGGAGCCGGGCAGCAGATTCCGCAGGCGGGCGAGCGTTCCCACGAACCGGCCGCTCGCGGTGTAGAGCTGCACGTCGAGCCGCGCGACGGGCTGGATCTGCAGCCCTCCGTCACGAACGAGGTTCCCTGCCTGGACAGTCAGGAGCGCAGGGCTGGTGTCTGACGGCTTGAACGAGTGCCGGTTCAGCGTGACCCGTGCGAGCAGGTTCGCCGAGTAGCGCCGGAACCCGAGCGCCCACGGCACACGAAGCGTCTCGCTGCCGGAAGCCGCGATCTGGATTGCGCCGGTGACGATCCTCGCGCCGGGGTCCCGCTGAGCTCGCACGCTGATCTGCACCCGGCGCGCGCGACCCGCGCCGAGCACGAGCCGGTTCGGACGGACGAGGAACTGGAGCGCTTCCGACTCGCCGGTCGCAACGGCGCTGACGGAGAGCTGCAACCGGCGCGTCGAGGCGTTGCGCACGACGATCGTGCGGGTGGCGTGCCAGCGCGCGCCGCCCCAGATGCCGAAGCCGAGCGTCGTCGGCTGGGCCGCGATCTCGCCGACTGCGGACGCGCCGAGCCTGAACGTCCCTGCGCCGACCGCCGTCGCAGGCGCCTTCCCACGCTCTGCGTAGCCGACGAGCAGGCTCTGCAGCGATGGCCCGTCGAGCGCGGGCCGCATCTGCGCGAGCAGCGCCGCTGCACCGCCGACCGTCGCTGCCGCGCCGCTCGTCCCGTTGATCGTCCCGTAGAGCGCCGACCCGTCGGGGGCGGCGCCGGGCTCCGCGGTCGCGAGCCCGATGCCGGGCGCTGCGATGTCCGGCTTGACGCTGCCGTCGAATGCGAGCCCCGCCGACGAGAACCCGGCGACCTGCCCACGCGTCGCGTTCGCATCCTGGTTCGCTGCCCCCACGGAGACACCGACATCGACACCGGCTCGCTGCGCGGCGAGCAATTCGACTGCAACCGCGGTCGGGACGACGACGACCGGCGCGGCCTCGTTCTCCGCCACCTGCAAGCCGCCCGCCGGCAATTCGTCTCCATAGAGAATCACCGCGGCGGCGCCTGCGCCTGACGCGGCGAGCGCCTGCGCTCGGGGGTTGGCGCCGACCGGCACGAGCACCGCACCGCCGGCGACGATGCTGAAGCCCTTCTTGTCGAAGAAGTCGACGCTCGAGCTCCCGGCCTGGCCGCGCGTCGCACGTGGCGAGACGACGCGCAGGTTCAGTGAGTGCGCCGGCTCGATCGAGCCAAGCAGGGGAAGTCGTCGATCGAAGATGATGTCGAGCCCGCGGCGCAGCACGACGCGAGAGCGTGGCAGCGACGTGCGCGCGTCGGTCGCGCCGACCGCGATTGCGCCCGCTGCGCCTGCGGGCCCGGCGACGGAGCCGAAAGAGGGTCCCGCTCCTCCGTCGTTCCCGGCGGGCGCGACGACGACCGTGTTCAGGTCGAGGGCGCCCTGCACCGCGCGCGCCTCAGGGCCGTCGGTGAAAGCGGCGTACGGCTCGGCCACACCGACCACCGCAACGCGCACGGCGTCGTGCGCGTCTCCGTCGCCGTTCGGGTCGACGGCGCGGTCGAGTCCCGCGATCAGCTGGTCGCTGCGGCCGTAGACGAGCTCGCTGCCGTCGGCTGCGGGCTGCCAGCCGGCGATGCGGATCGGCAGGATCGTTGCGCCCGGTGCGACGCCGTGCAGCCCGCCGGGGCCGTTTGCTCCGACGATGATTCCGGCGAGCTCGGTGCCGTGGCGTTCGATGCTCGACGGATCGAGCGGGTTCGCGCGCGCGGTCGCGTCGTCGTTGTGGTTGACGAGATCGATCCCTGGCAACACCTTTCCGCGCAGGTACGGGTGGGCCTCGTCGACGCCGGTGTCGAGGAGCGCGATCGTGACGCCCCGCCCGTCGTAGCCCGGGAGCTCGGCCGAGGCGCGCCGGCCACTGTCAGGACCGAACTCCTTCGTCGAGAGGGTCGCCTCGGAGGCCGAAGCGGGGAACGCCGAGCGGACGGGATAGACGCCGACGACCTCGGACATCTGCTCGAGCAAACCGACGGCGCGCGCGTCGAGGGCCGCCGAGAAACCGTCGAGGACGCGCGTGTAGTTGAACTCGGGATGCACGGTGATCCCCTGCGCCGCGAGCGTCGTCAAGACCTGCTGTTGAGCGGCGAACGCCTGCGACGTCCACGCGCGCTCCTGCCCCTCGGTGGCGTAGCGGACGTGGGCGATTCGCTGGGCGACGGACGGCGTGCTCAGCACGACGATCATGCGCTGGCCGAGCGGAACAGCGCCGCGAGGCTCACCTACGAGGCCGCGCCAGCTGACGACGGATGCCGGCACGACTGCGTTGCGGCCGTGGGCGGTGACGACCGTCGCGCCGAGGGCAACCATGAGGATGGCGACGGCGAGGAGGGAGGCGCTACGCCGTGGAACGCGCATCGAGCGAAAGGTACCCCGGGTACGGGACGGGGGCGGTGTAACGGGCTGCGGAGGCGATCATGGCCGCGTTGTCGGTGCAGAGCGAGAGGGGCGCGAGCGTTGCGCCCGGTAAGGCCGCGCGCAGCTCGGAGTTGGCTGCAACGCCGCCCACGACAGCGATCGGGCCGCCCGCCGCGACGGCCTCGACGCGCCCGACGAGGGCGCGCACGATCGCCCGCTGGTAGCCCGCAGCAAGGTCGGCGCGCCGCATCTCGAGCTCCGTGGGCGACAGGTCGCGCACCTTGTAGAGCAGTGAGGTCTTGAGCCCGCTGAACGAGAAGTCGAGGCCGGGGACGCGCGCGACCGGGAAGCTGTAGGCGGTCGGGTCACCCTGGCGGGCCAGCGCGTCGATCTCCTTCCCACCCGGGTAGCCAAGGCCGAGTAGGCGCGCACCCTTGTCGAACGCCTCGCCCGCCGCATCGTCGAGCGTCGTCCCGAGGACGCGGTAGCCACCTCGGTCCTGCACGTCCAACACCATCGTGTGACCTCCGCTCGCGAGCAGGCACGTGAACGGCGGCTCGAGATCGAGGGGCCGCAGATAGAGGGAGGCGACGTGGCCGTGCAGGTGGTTGACGGAGATCAGCGGCAGGCGCCGCGCCCACGCCAGCGCCTTCGCCGCCGAGACACCGACGAGCAACGCGCCGATCAAGCCCGGCTGTGTCGTCACGCCAACTGCGTCGAGATCGTCGAGCCTTGCGCCAGCGTCAGCGAGCGCTTGTCGGATCACCGGGGTGACCAGCTCGAGGTGGCGACGCGAAGCAATCTCGGGCACGACGCCCCCGAAGCGCGCGTGCAGCTCATCCTGCGACGCGACGACGCTCGCGAGGATGTTTCCGTCGGCATCGATCAGCGCCGCGGCTGTCTCGTCGCACGACGTTTCGATGCCTAGGATCACACGGCCATTTCGCTCGGCGAAATGGCTAGATGTCACGGATTCTCTCCATCAAGGTGGCAGTATCGTCGCAACGTCTCGGGCAGCCTTGGGTCGTGAATGTGGTCGCCGACAGCCGCGAGCGCCGAAGCGCAGTCCCGCATCACCTGCGCCGACTGGGCGTCTCACTCGAAGAGGCACTCCTTCCGGTCGGCGACTACGCGATCGGCCGGAATTGTCTGATCGAGCGAAAGGAGCTCGTCGACCTCCATCAGTCTATCGAGAACGGCAGACTTTGGACGCAGATCGGCAAGCTGCGGCGCGCAGTCACGTGGCCGTACCTGCTCGTCGAGGGGGCTTCGCCCTACGACGGGAGGGTCGGAGCGGAAGCGGTGCGTGGTGCTCTCCTCGCGATTGCTGATCTCGGGGTGATCGTCATTCAGGCCAAGGATGGGCTCGACACTGCGCTCTGGATTCGCCGGATCGCGACCCGGCGGGAGGGCGTCACGACGCGTAGCCGGCGGCCGTTTGCCGGCCGCGACATGTCGGTGAAGCCGCACCCAGGCGAGCTCGCTCTCACCGCGGCCCCTGGAATATCGAGCACGTCGGCGCACCGGCTGGTCGAGCATTTCGGGTGCCTGATCAGGGTGCTGCAAGCCTCCGAGAGCGGGGTGCGCGGCATCGGGCGGAGCCGAGCCCGCGCGATAGCTCAATTAGGCGCTCTTCCTAGCCATTCCGCGAAGCGGAACGGCCAGCATCGCGCCACATGATGAGGGCGTCCTCGCGATTGTCCGTGTAGTAACCGCGCCGCACGCCGCGGGCGTCGAAACCGAGCTTCTCGTAGAGGGAGATTGCGCCCATGTTCGAGACGCGCACCTCGAGCGTGTAGCCGCGGCGCTCGTCGTCGCGTGTCAGCTCGAAGAGGCGCTCGAGCAGGCGGGTCGCGATCCCGCGCTGTTGGAACTCGGGATCGACGGCGACGTTCATGATGTGCCACGCATCGACGTAGCGAGAGTTGACGACATAGCCGACGAGATCCTGGCCCTCGAAGGCGCCGAGACAGATCGACGTCGGCTTCGCGAGCTCGGAGGCGAACATCGAGCGCGACCAGGGCGTCGGATACGCGCGCTGCTCGATCGATTCGATCGCGCTCAGGTCCGCGAGCTCGAGCGCACGGATCTGAACCATCACGGCGGTCACGGCAGCGGCCTCGCGTCCGGCTCGCGGACGTAGAGCGGCTCGACGAGGTCGGCGTCGCCGAACGCGCCCGCGTGCTCGACGAGCAGGAGCGGGTCGGGCGGGTGCACGGGATCGTCGTCGTCAGGGACCGTCGCACCGGCTGCTTCGAAGAGGTGGCGGTAGCGCAAGGCACCGTCGCCGACGAGCGTCTGGCCGGCCACCTCGAGCTCCTCCGGACGACACACGCGCGGGCCTCGCGTGAACACCTCGCCCCGTTTCGCGTCGAGCACGGGAATGGCGCCACCGGCGTAGCCGTCGAGCGTCGAGGCACCCGCGACCGCTACATCGAGCGTCAGCCCGAGGCTGCGCGCCATCGCGAGACCGATCCGGATGCTCGTGAAGCTGCCCGGCCCACGGCCGACGACGATCCGCTCGATCTCGGCGGGGTCGCCGACGAGCCGGTCGACCGCTGCGAGCAGGTGACCGGCACGAGGCTCGTGTGCGCGGCCGCCCGACGCAAGCCCGCAGACGGCACCGAAGGACGTCGCGGTATCAAAGGCCAGGATCGTCATGCTTCTCGATTCGAACGCGCCGATGCTCCTCGTCGACATGACTGAGGGTAACGACGGCGCGCGGCGCAGGGAGCCAGTCGCCGCCATGCTCGGGCCACTCGACGAACGCGATCGTGCCGTCGAAGTACGGCTCCAGGTCTCCCCACTCCTCGGGATCGAGGCCGGAGATGCGGTAGAGGTCGAGGTGCGCGACATCGACCGGTGCGGCGTAGCGGTGCCCGATCGTGAACGTCGGGCTGGAGACGATCCCGGCGACGCCGAGCGCGCGTGCGGCGCCGCGAACGAACGTGGTCTTGCCGGTGCCGAGCTCGCCGGAGAGCGCGACGAGGTCGCCGGGGCGAAGCTCGACGGCGAGACCCGCCGCGAGCGCCTCCGTCTCCTGCGGGGACGCGGTCACGACCTCCATCAGCCGCAGGTTAGAAGAGCCCGAGCTGAGAAGGCTGCTCGATGACGGTCTGACGTGGCGCCGGAGCAGCAGCAGGCACCTGCGCTACCGCCGCACGCCCGAGCAACTCGGGGATGCGCCGAAAGTCATCCTCGAGCACCTGCAACATGCGCGGGGTGTAGAGCGCAGCCGCAGGGTGGAAGATCGGATAGAGCGTCACGGGGTTCCCGCCGAGCACGACGTGCTGCTCGCGCCCGTGCACCTGCGTGATCCCGGCCGGCTTCCCCGAGAGGAGCTTCGTCGAGAAGTTGCCGAGCGTCGCGACGAGCTTCGGCCGGATCAGCTCGATCTGGCGGAAAAGGTGACCCTCGCAGGCGCTGATCTCCTCGGGGCGCGGATCCCGGTTGCCCGGCGGGCGACACATGACCACATTCGCGATATACACCTCGTCGCGCGAGAGGCCGATCCCGTCGAGCAGCTTCGTGAGCAGCTTCCCTGCTGCGCCGACGAATGGTACGCCACCCTTGTCCTCGTGGAACCCGGGCGCCTCACCGACGAACATCAGCTCGGCGGTCGGCGAGCCGGAGCCGAAGACGACCTGGGTGCGCGTCGCCGCAAGCGCGCATCGGACGCAGCCCGCGGTCACGTCGCCGTAGGCAATCAGCGACAGTTCGGGCGCGTCAGCCGCAGGAGCCACAAGCGCCGCCGCAACATCCGCCACCGCCACCGCCACCGCCACCAAAGGAAGGTTGCCCGGTGGCGCCGTGCGCTGCGAACGAGCGGCTGAACTGCTTCGCGACCTTCGATTTGCCGCAGTCGGGGCAAGCCGGATCGGGATCCGACATGCCGACGAGCTCCTCGAAGTGGGACTCGCAGCTCATGCAGACGTATTCGTAGATCGGCACCAGGAGACCTTACCAAGGGCCATCCTGCCGACTCCGGCGGACGGTGGAGTACGATGCTCCTTGCCCGGTATCCACCTGGAACTGGAGCCCATGTTCACCACGATCACCGTCATCGGCGCCGGGCGCGCCGGCTCTGCGATCGCCGCGCGGCTGCGCGAGCGTGGCATCGCCGTGGCCCCGGACGGCGAGCTGCGGCTCCTCTGCGTGCCGGACGGGGCGATCGCCGAGGTCGCGGCGGCGATCGAGCCCGGCCCGTGGATGGCGCATGTCTCGGGCGGGACTCCCCTGGCCGCGCTCTGCCCGCACACGCGCCGGTTCTCGGTGCACCCGCTGCAGACGCTGACGCAGACGCGCGGCCCGGAGCAGCTCGACGGCGCCTTCGCCGCAGTGACCGCTGACGATGTCGACGGTCGGGCACGGGCGCGGTGGCTCGCGGAGACGCTCGGCTTGATCCCGTTCGCGCTTGCGGACGACCAGCGCGCCGCCTACCACGCGGGCGCGTCGATCGCGTCGAACTTTCTCGTCACGCTGTACCGCTCGGCCGCGCAGCTCTTCGAGGAAGCGGGCGCGCCGCCCGAGGCGCTCGTCCCACTGATGCGGCGCACGATCGAGAACGGCTTCGAGCTGACAGGCCCGATCGCGCGCGGCGACTGGGAGACCGTCGAGCGACATCGCAGCGCGATCGAAGGCTCGGGTCTCGAGCGCGTCTACGACGCACTCGCCGAGGTTACGCGCCCATGATCGTCGCGCGGTCTCTGAACGAGCTCGCGGTGCCGCGGCACGGCGTCGTCGGGCTCGTGCCGACGATGGGCTCCTTGCATGCCGGGCACACTGCCCTCTTTGCCGCCGCGCGCGCGGAGTGCGATCTCGTCGTCGCGAGCCTGTTCGTCAACCCGGCGCAGTTCGGCGACGCGGCCGACCTCGCTGCCTATCCTCGCGATTTCGAGCAGGACGCCGAGACGGCTCGCACGCACGGCGTCGACCTCCTCTTTGCGCCGACCGCCGCAGAGCTGTACCCGCCGGGGTTTGCGACCTGGGTCGTGCCCGAGGGCGCGGCCGAGGGGCTCGAGTCGCTCCACCGGCCGGGTCACTTCCAGGGCGTTGCGACAGTCTGCCTGAAGCTCTTCAACCTCGTTCGCCCCCAGTTTGCATGGTTCGGCCGCAAGGATGCGCAGCAGGTTGCCGTGCTGAAGCAGATGGTGCGCGACCTGAACCTCGACGTCGAGATCCGCGTCGTCGACACCGTGCGCGACGAGGACGGGCTCGCGCTCTCGTCGCGCAACGGGCGCCTCACCGCCACCGAGCGCGAGCAGGCCCGCGCGATCCCGCGCGCGCTCGCGACCGGCGACCCCGAGCAGGCTCGGGCGATCCTCACCGCCGCGGCGATCGAGCCCGACTACGTCACCGTTGCGGACCTCGACGGCCCCACCCTTGCAATCGCCGCGCGATTTGGCTCCACCCGACTGATCGACAACGTCCTCCTGAAAGGAAGCCTATGAGCACCCGCCCACGCACGCCTGCGCCTTCCACGCCTGCCCCCGGCAAGCTCGCGCTGCCGGAGCTTGCGCAGATGAAGCAGCGCGGCGACAAGATCGTGATGATCACGGCCTACGACGCCCCGGCCGCTCGCATCGCCGACGAGGCAGGGGTCGAGTTGATCCTGGTCGGAGACACGGCAGCGATGGTGATGCTCGGGCACGAATCGACCGTCCCGGTCACCCTCGACGAGATGATCTTCCTCACCCGCGCGGTGACGCGGGCCGCGCGCCATCCGCTCGTGATCGGCGACCTGCCGTTCGGGACGTACGAGGTCTCGGACGAGCAGGCCGTCGGGAGCGCGATCAGGATGATCAAGGAGGGTGGTGCCGACGTGGTCAAGCTCGAGGGCGCCGGACGCATGGTCTCCCGCGTCCGCGCGATTGCCGACTCGAACATCGGCGTGATGGGGCACGTCGGCCTGACGCCCCAGTCGGCGACGAAGCTCGGCGGGTTCAAGGCGCAGGGCCGCACGTCGGACGCCGCGAAGCGGCTCTACGACGATGCGCTCGCACTCCAGGAAGCCGGCGCGTTCGCGGTCGTGCTCGAGGCCGTGCCGGCGGAGGTCGCCGAGCGGGTGTCACACGCGCTCGCTGTGCCGACGATCGGGATCGGCGCGGGCTCCGGGACGGACGGCCAGGTGCTCGTCTGGCACGACATGCTCGGCATGTACGCGGGCCATACACCACGGTTCGTGAAGCGCTACGCGGAGATCGCGGGCGAGATCGGCGACGCCGTCGCGCAGTACGCCTCTGAGGTGCGCACCGGAGCGTTCCCGGAGGAGCGGCACACCTACGGCATCTCCGCGGACGAGCTCGCGCGGTTCGACGAGACGATCAGCGCAGGAGGCTGAGCGCGAGCCCGAGCACGACCGGGGTGACGATCGCGAGCGTGCAGGCGGCGAGCGCGCGTCCCCAGGTCCAACCGTGCACAGCGCGCACGCCGATCACGAGCAACGCCGCAGACCACGCGACGAAGACGAGGAGCAGCGCGGAGAAGACGTGATCTCCCGTGCCCGCGTCGCTGCCGCCGCGCCGGAAGAGGTCGCCGCCGTAGAGCGCGAGCTTGACCGGCCACAGGACGAGCGACAACGCGATCGGCACCGCGGCGAACGCCACGATGTGACGCGAACGGCGCCAGGTTCCCTCCGAACCGAGCGCCTTCGAGGACCGGGCGAGCAGCCCACCGATCGCCCAGAAGGCAAAGCCCCCATAGATGCTGCCGGCGATGAACGCCCACACGAGAACCTCGATCGCGTCGTACGCGTTCGGGTTGTCCATCAGGTGCCCCGCAGCCGAGGTCGAGAGCACGCCCGCTATCCCCGCGAGCAGCACGATCGCGAGCACCGGCTCCGAGCGGTCGCCGAGCGACTGCGGCGTGCTCTCGCGCAGCGCTACGAAGACAGGATGGGGCCGCTGGAGCACCAGCAGCGTTCGCAGCCACCAGTCACGCATCGGCGCTCAGCCTAATCAGTTGTTCAGCGTGACCACTTGCCCGTTGTGGCAGCGGACGACGACCTGGCCGAGGATGCCGCCACGCTGGGCGACGGGGTCCTTGCCGTCGGAGCACGTAGCGTGGTTCCGGTTCAGGTACTCGGCCCCCACGCCCGCCACGAAGAGCAGGGCGCAGACACCGAGGACGAGGAGCAGGACTCGGCGCCGGTTGCGCCAGTCCCACCTCACGCGGCGACGGCGCGCTTGGCGGCGCGCGCAGGCTGGTCGAGCAGCGGCCGGAGGAACTGGCCGGTGTAGGAGCCCTTGACGCGGGCGACCACCTCGGGCGTTCCGACCGCGACGATCTCGCCGCCTGCCTCGCCGCCCTCGGGGCCGAGGTCGACGAGGTAGTCGGCTTGCTTGATCACGTCGAGGTTGTGCTCTATCACGAGCATCGTGTTGCCGGCGTCGACGAGCCGCTGCAGCGTCTCCAGCAGCTTCTCGATGTCGGCGAAGTGCAGCCCGGTGGTCGGCTCGTCGAGGATGTAGAGCGTGCGCCCAGTCGAGACCTTGCAGAGCTCGGAGGCAAGCTTCACGCGCTGCGCTTCGCCGCCGGAGAGCGTCGTCGCAGGCTGGCCGAGGGTCATGTAGTCGAGGCCGACGTCGTGGAGAGTCTGGAGCCGGCGCTGGATCTTCGGGATCTTGGCGAAGAACGCGAGTGCCTCCTCGACCGACATCTCGAGCACGTCGGCGATCGTCTTGCCCTTGAAGCGCACCTCGAGCGTCTCGCGGTTGTAGCGCTTCCCCTTGCACGTCTCACACGGCACGTAGACGTCGGGCAGGAAGTGCATCTCGATCTTGATCTGCCCGTCGCCCTTGCACGTCTCACAGCGTCCACCCTTGACGTTGAACGAGAACCGCCCCGGCTTGTAGCCGCGCACCTTCGCATCGGGCGTCAGCGAGTAGAGCTCCCGGATGTGCGTGAAGAGGTCTGTGTAGGTCGCGGGATTCGAGCGGGGAGTGCGCCCGATCGGGCGCTGGTCGATCTCGATCACCTTGTCGAACGCGTCGATGCCCTCGACGCGCTTGTGCTCTCCCGGCCGAACGCGGATCTTGGAGAGCTGGTTCGCAAGCGCCTTGTAGACGATCTCGTTGACGAGCGTCGATTTGCCGGAGCCCGAGACACCCGTGACGGCGATGAACTTGCCGATCGGGAAGTCGACGTCGATCTCCTTCAGGTTGTTCTCCGCGGCGCCGACCACCGTGAACCAGCCGTTGTCGTCGGTGCGGCGCTCGGGGATCGTGATCCCCCGCGTCCCGGCAAGGAACTGCCCGGTAACCGACTTCCGGTTGCGCTGCACCTTGGCCGCCGTGCCCTCCGCGACGACGTGACCGCCATGCGCGCCGGCACCCGGCCCCATGTCGACGAGCCAGTCCGAGCTGCGCATCATCTGCTCGTCGTGCTCGACGACGACCACCGTGTTACCGAGGTTGCGCAGCCGTTCGAGCGTGCCGATCAGCTTGTCGTTGTCGCGCTGGTGCAAGCCGATCGACGGTTCGTCGAGGATGTACAGCACGCCGACGAGCTGCGACCCGATCTGCGTCGCAAGCCGCAGCCGCTGAGCCTCGCCGCCTGAGAGCGTCGCGCTTGCACGGTCGAGGTTGAGGTACCCGACGCCGACGTCATCGAGGAACGTCAGGCGCTCCCGGATCTCCTTGACGATGCGCACGCCGATCAGCTGCTCCGTCTCCGTGAGGCCGAGCTGCTCGATGAACTGGAGCGCGCGCGTGATCGAGAGCTTCGTGAACTCGTGGATGTTCTTCTCGCCGACCGTGACCGCGAGCACCTCCGGCTTGAGGCGCGCTCCCTTGCAGACGGGGCACGGGCGGAACGACATGTACTCCTCGATGCGCTCGCGCTGCGTCGACGAGTCTGTCTCGCGATAGCGGCGCTGCAGCGAGGCGACGATCCCCTCGAAGTCGACCATGTAGGAGCGGCGGCGCCCCATCCGGTTGCGGTAGGCGACGTATACCTTGTCGCCGTCGGTGCCGTAGAGAAAATAGTCCTGCTCTACCTCGGTGAGGTCTTGCCAGGGGACGTCCGTAGGCACCTCGTACCGATCGGCGATCGCCTGGATCACGGACTCGTAGAAGCCTGACCCGCCGACCGCCCACGGCACGAGGGCGCCGTCGTCGATCGAGAGCGATGTGTCCGGGACGAGCAGGTCGGGGTCGATCTCCTGCTGGGCGCCGAGCCCGGTACAGCGCGGGCAGGCGCCGTGCGGGGAGTTGAACGAGAAGATGCGCGGCTGCAGCTCGGCCAGCGAGACGCCGTGCTCCGGGCAGGCGAAGTTCTGGCTGTAGGTCATCGACTCGCCGCTGCGTGGGCCGCCTTGGCGGCCTGCGCCGTCGGGCACCTCGACCAGGTCGATCACGACGAGGCCTTCGGCTAGCTGCGTCGCCGTCTCGACCGACTGGGTCAGCCGCGTGCGCAGATCTGTTTTCATCACGAGCCGGTCGACGACGACCTCGATCGTGTGCTTGAACTTCTTGTCGAGCACCGGCGGCTCGTCGAGGGTGTGCTGCTCTCCGTCGACCTTGACGCGCGTGAAGCCCTCGTTGCGGAGCTCCTCGAAGAGATCCTTGAACTCGCCCTTGCGGTCGCGCACGCTCGGCGCGTTGACGGTGAACCGCGTCCGATCGGGGAGCACGAGGATCTGCTCGACGATCGAGTCGATCGACTGGCCGGAGATCAACCGTCCGCAGACGGGGCAGTGCGGCCGCCCGACGCGCGCGTAGAGAAGCCGCAGGTAGTCATAGATCTCCGTGACGGTTCCGACCGTCGAGCGCGGGTTCCGCGAGGTCGTCTTCTGGTCGATCGAGATCGCGGGGCTCAGCCCGTCGATCGAATCGACGTCCGGCTTCTCCATCATCTGAAGGAACTGGCGCGCGTAGGAGCTGAGCGACTCGACGTACCGGCGCTGACCCTCCGCATAGATCGTGTCGAAGGCGAGGCTCGACTTCCCGGAGCCCGAGAGGCCGGTGATGCAGATCAGTGCGTTCCGCGGGAGCCGGACGGTGATGTCCTTGAGGTTGTGCTCCCGCGCGCCGTGGACAATCAACTCGTCGGACGCCATCCGGGGCCATTGTACCGGGCGAACGCCTGTTCGTGTAGAACCTATTTGCGGATGCCGGTTCCAGATTCGACGCGTATGGACAATCATGCGCCATGCCCTCGACCGCCCGCCGCGCCGCCATCGCAACCCTCGTCTCCGGGGGCATCGTCGTCGTCGCCCTCGCGCTCTGGAAGCTGCTGCTCGTGCTCGCGCTGCTCTTCACCGCGATGATCATTGCCGCAGCCATCCGACCGGGCATCGACTGGCTGAACCGGCACCGGATCCCGAAGCCGGCAGGCCTCGCTCTCAACTACCTCCTCTTGCTCGGGGTCGTGGCCGTCGGGATCGCCTTCGCCGCCCCTCGGGCGCTCGACCAGGTCAACCACGCGCTCAGCAAGAGCGGCAAGGCCGAGATCGCGCGGGAGGCGAAGCACTCGAGCGGGATCAAGCACGAGGCGCTGCTCGCCCTGCAGAAGCGCCTCCAGCACCTCCCGAAGAAGTCGGAGCTCGTGAAGCCCGCGACGCAGGTGGGCGCCAAGGCGTTCGAGGTGATCATCGGGATCTTCTTCACGTTCGCCACAGCTGCCTACTGGATCTTCGAACGCGACAAGGCCGTCGACGTCGTCTGCTCGCTGATCCCCCGGCCGAAGCGGAAGCTCGTGCGCGACACGTGGACGCTGATCGACCTGCGCCTTGGCGCCTTCGTCCGGGGGCAGTTCCTGCTGATCCTCGCGGTAGGCACCGCGCTCTCACTGCTTTTCTGGGCGATCGGCGAGCCGTACTGGATTCTCGTTGGCGCGTTCGCCGGTCTCGTCGAGATCATCCCGGTGATCGGGCCGCTCGTCGCGGGCGCGCTGGCGGTCGCCGTCGGGTTCACCGCATCGCTGCATGTCGCCCTGCTTGCCGTCGGTTGCGTCCTCGGCGTGCGGCTGCTCGAGGACTACCTGATCATGCCGAAGGTGCTCGGCGAGGCTGTCGGCCTCTCGCCGCTCCTCGTCCTCGTCTCCGTGACGTCGGTCGGACTGCTCTTCAGCGGCTGGGCGGTGCTCTTCGCCGTGCCGATCGCCGCCGTGCTCGTGACGCTCTTCGACGTCGTGCTACGTGACCGTGATCCCGCGGAGGAGGAGACGCCCGCCGTGATCTTCTCGCCGAAGGAAGACGCGATCTAGGCTTTACGCCAGCGGCCGAAGATCAAGCCACCGAGGGTGAAGCCGAGCCCGAAGGTGCCGACGCCGAAGCCGCTGATCGCGATTCCCTTGCGCCATGGAGACAGACGCTGCCAACGTCCGAGCGCTTCGCGTTCTTCCGCGGTCAGCGCCTCGCCACGGCGCTGCTTGCGCATCGCACCGCCGGCTCGAAGCCCGAGATAGAGATCGTCGAAGATCTCGTTCGACTGCTCGTCAGCCATCTCACTCACTGTATAGCCTGCTTCGCCGGTGATCTCACGCATCCTCCACGTTTCGGACCTCCACTTCGGGGCCCACGACGACCCGAATCTCGAACGCGCGCTGGCCGGATTGATCGAGCGCACCGCGCCGGAGCTCGTGATTGCAAGCGGCGATCTGACCCACCGCGGCCGTCGCGACCAGCACGAGCGGGTCGCCGGGTTCCTGCGGCGGCTCGGCCGGCCGGTGCTGACGGTGCCCGGGAATCACGACATCCCCTACACGTTCCCGGCCCGGTTCACGACGCCGTGGCAGGAGTTCGAGCGCCAGTGGGAGACGACGGAGCAGGTCCACGCAACGGCGGGGGCGCACGTGGTCGGGATGAACTCCGTCCGGCCGTGGCGGCATCAGTCCGGTGGCGTCAGCGACGCTCAGCTCAGGCGGGCGACCGAGAAGCTCCGGCAAGGAGCGCCCGGCGCGTTGCGCGTCGTCGTCCTGCACCATCAGATGATCGGTGCGCCGTGGCGCACGCGGAAGAAGCCCGTCGCGCACCGCAACCACGTACTCGGGTCACTCGTCGACTCGGGCGCAGAGCTGATCGTCGGCGGACACATCCACCAGGGCACGGTCGCCGAGCGGCACGAATTCGAGGTGATCACGGGCGACGCGCGCGGGGTGGTCGTCTCGATTGCGCCCGGTCTCGGACAGCCGCGGCCGCAGCGGCGCGGCGAGGCGCGCGGCTGCGTCGTCTATACGGCGGAGGAGCGGTCGCTGACCGCGGACACGTACATCTGGCGTGACGACGACTGGGGGCTCACGGCCGTGCGGACGTTCCCGCGCGGACGTGAGCCCCTGGCCGTCTCAACCGTCTAGACGGTTCGCGACCGCCCGGCCGCGACGCGGCTCCAGATGATCAGCAGGACCGCAGCGATCACGATCCCGACCACGAATTGCAGCACCCCGCTGCTGAAAATCACTCCCGCGATGACCAGGGAGACGATGCCGAGCACGATGGTGAGA
>JACDGR010000385.1 GCA_013821525.1 Actinomycetota bacterium | reverse complement strand
CCCACGAGGTGGGCGTACCAAAGTGCGCGTGGATAACTCGGACATTCGACAGCCTTGTCCACACGTCCCTCTGGTCCAGGACCGGCGGCCTTGGTGCGTGCGCCGGGCCATCGTGATCACCTAGATCGGAGCATCGTGATCACCTGGATCGGGGTCGTGATCACCTAGATCGGCCATCGTGATCACCTCGCCGCCTGGGCCGGCGGTGAAAAAAGGATAGCGACGCTGGACTGTTCGCCAGAGGGTGCGTCTCGAAGGAGACGCGATGCCCACGGAGCGACTATCCATGCGAGATGTTAGGGAAATACTAAGGCAGAAGTGGCAGCTGGGCCGGAGCCACCGGCAGGTGGCCGAGAGCGTCGGCGCGAGTGCTGGCGCCGTGGGCGAGACGATGCGCCGGGCGAAGGCGGCCGGCGTGACGAGCTGGGCGGAGATCGAGAGCCTGTCGCCGAGCGCGCTGGAGGCGCGGCTGTACCCGTCGACGGCGGCGGCGGCGAAGCCAGCGCCGGACTGCGCGTGGATCCACCGCGAACGGCGGCGCGTCGGCGTGACGCTGCAGCTGCTGCACGACGAGTACGCGGAGCAGCAGCCCGACGGGTACAAGTACTCGCAGTTCTGCGAGCACTACCGGCAGTGGCTGCGGCGGCGCGGCGCGACGATGCGCCAAGTCCACCGCGCCGGCGAGAAGACCTTCGTCGACTACTCGGGGAAGAAGCCGTGCATCTGGGACGCGACGACCGGCGAGAAGATCGAGGTCGAGCTGTTTGTCGCCGTGCTGGGCGCGTCGAATCTCACGTACGCGGAGGCGACGCGCTCGCAGCGCGGGCCTGACTGGATCGGGAGCCACACGCGGGCCTTCGCCTATTTCGGCGGCGTGACCGCAGCGACGGTGTGCGACCAGCTGAAGTCCGGCGTGACGGTGGCGTGCCGCTACGAGCCCGGCATCCAGCGCACGTACGAGGAGATGGCCGAGCACTACGGCACGACGGTGCTGCCGGCGCGGCCGATGCACCCGCGCGACAAGCCGAAGGTCGAGGGCGCTGTGCTGATCGTGCAGCGGTGGATCCTCGCGCGGCTGCGCAACGAGACGCATTTCTCGCTGGATTCGCTCAACGGGCGCATCGCGGAGCTCCTCGAGGACCTGAACGGCCGGCGGATGCGCGTGTACCAGGTCAGCCGGCGCGAGCTCTTCGAGAAGCTCGAGCGGTCGACGCTCAAGCCGCTGCCCGTCGTGCGCTTCGTGTACGGCGAGTGGTCGCACGCGAAGGTGAACCTCGACTACCACGTCGAGGTCGACGGCCACTACTACTCGGTCCCGCACACGCATCTGTCCGCGCAGGTCGACGTGCGCGTGTCGGCCGGCACCGTCGAGGTCCTGCTCGACGGGCGGCGCATCGCCTCGCACGCACGCAGCATCCAGCGCGGGCGGCACACGACGACGGCGGAGCACATGCCGGCGGCGCACCGCGCGCACATGGAGTGGAGCCCGTCGCGGATCATCAACTGGGCCGGCACGATCGGCCCGCAGACGCGCGCGCTGGCGCAGGCGATCCTGACCGAGCGGACGCACCCGGAGCAGGGGTACCGCTCGTGCCTCGGCATCCTGCGGCTCGGCAAGCGGTACGGCGACGCGCGACTGGAGGCCGCGTGTGCACGCGCGCTGGCGGCGGGCGGGCGCTCGTATCGCCACGTCGATTCGATCCTGCGGCGTGGCCTGGACCGCGCGCCGCTGCCCACGTCGGCCGGCGAGCCGGCGAGAGCGCTGACTACCGAGCCCCACGAGAACATCCGAGGACCGAACCACTACAACTGAAGGAGGAACGCATCGTGCTGAACGAACCGACGATCGAGAAACTCAAGGCCCTGCGTCTCGACGCGCTCTGCGCGGCGTGGGCCGAACAACAGAAGATGCCGGAGATCGGGCAACTGTCCTTCGACGAGCGGCTCGGCCTGCTCGTCGACGCTGAGCACCTCGCCCGCGAGAACAAGCGACTCGGGCGGCTGCTCAAGGAGGCCAAGCTCCGACTCGGCCAGGCTTGCGTCGAGGACATCGAGTACTCGGCCGGTCGCGAGCTCGACAAGGCGGTCGTCCGCCAACTCGCGACGTGCCGCTGGGTGCACGAGCACCACAACATCATCATCACCGGCATGACCGGCGTCGGGAAGACCTACGTCGCGTGCGCGCTGGCGCAGCAGGCGTGTCGCAAGGGATACAGCTCGATCTACCGCCGCTCCTCGCGCCTTTTCGACGAGCTGAGCCTGGCGCGCGCCGACGGCAGCTACGTGCGCCTGCTCGTCAAGCTGGCCCGCGTCGACGTGCTCGTGATCGACGACTGGGGCCTGAGCCCACCTCGCGATCAGGAACGACGCGACCTGCTCGAGGTGCTCGAGGACCGCTACGGCCAGCGATCCACGATCATGACGAGCCAGCTGCCGACCAAGAAGTGGCACGAGCACCTGGCCGATCAGACCATCGCGGACGCCATCCTCGACCGCATCCTGAGTAACGCCCACCGTCTCGTGCTAAAGGGTCCAACACGGCGCCCCGAGACCAACAAGGAGAAGAAGGACACCGACAGATAACCAGCAGACAGCCAGCGTCGCTTCGCTCCGATCACGATGGCCGATCTAGGTGATCACGATGGGCCGATCTGGGTGATCACGATGGCCGGAATACGCACGTTGAAGGCCTGCGGTCTTCCAAAACTGCTGCAAGACCTGGCGCTTCATCTCGATATTGGTCGAGACGTACCGGCTGGTCGTGGCGATGCTGGCGTGCCCGAGATAGTCGCGGATCACGGTGATGTCGACACCAGCTTGCAGAAGCGCCACGGCACAGCTATGGCGGAAGACATGGGGCGTCACGCGCATGCGCGAGAGCGCAGGAGTCTGACGGGCGGCGGCGGCGACGTACTTATCGATGAGGTAGGCGACTCCATCCCGGGTCAGCGGCGCGCCTCTCGCGTTGCAGAAGATGCGATCCTGTCCGTCGGGAATTCCGCATAGACCTTCGAGTGCGCGGGCCGTGTCGACCCAGAGGGGGCAGAGGCGATCCTTGCTGCCCTGGCCCTGAGAGATCCCCTCATTTTTCGAACAACGCATTTCGGCCGGAATGCGCACGTTTCTCGGGCAATTCGACGGTTCTCATTCGGGTGGGCCAGCGTGCGACGAGCGAGAAGATCGCGAAGATCGTGGGAGTTTCGTAAAGGCATCGACGTAAGCC
>JACDGR010000033.1 GCA_013821525.1 Actinomycetota bacterium | reverse complement strand
CCGCAGATGCGCGCACCTTCTCGATCTCTGCCTCCAGCGCCGCTTCACGCGAGCGCGCACGATCCGCGGCGGCACGCGCAGCTAGGAGCTCCTCCGCGGCCGTCCGTTCCGCTGCCTCCGTTTCGGCGAGCAGCTCCGCAACGCGCAGCCGCTCCGGGGCGACCCGCGCCCGCGCGTCAACAACCACGTCGGCCGCGAGCCCGAGCCGCTCAGCGGTCTGGAGCGCGTGCGAGATCCCAGGCCGGCCGAGCGTGATCGAGTAGAGCGGCGTGTGCGTGTCGGGGTCGAGCGCCGTCGCGGCGTTCACCGCATCGGGCCGCGCCGACGCCCACTCCTTCAGCTCCGGATAGTGCGTCGTCACGACGGTCAGCCGTGCCTGCCGCACTAGCCGTTCCAGTAGTGCTTGCGCGAGCGCCGAGCCTTCCTCCGGGTCGGTGCCGGAGGCGATCTCGTCGACGAGCACGAGCGAGCGTTCCGTGGCCGCGTCGAGGATCTCGATGAGGTTCGCGATGTGCCCCGAGAAGGTCGAGAGGCTCATCTCGATCGACTGCCGGTCGCCGATGTCGGCCAGCACGTCGTCGAATACCGGCAGCGCAGCGCTCTCGGCCGGCGGCCGAAAGCCCGCCTGGTGGAGCAGCGCCGCCAGCCCGAGCGTCTTCAGCGCGACCGTCTTGCCGCCCGTGTTCGGCCCGCTGATCACGAGCGCGCGCAAAGAGCCGAGGTCGAGGTCGATCGGCACCGCCGTCTTCGCGTCGAGCAGCGGATGGCGCGCCTCGAGCAGCCGCACCGACTCCGAGATCTCGACGGGCGCGCCGCGCCACCCACGCGAGACGATCCCGCGCGCGACCGCGAGGTCGATCGCGCCGCACGCCTCGACGAGCGCCACCAAAGCATCCGCCTGCGCGCCGACGGCCGAGGAGAGCTCGCGCAGGATGCGCGCAACCTCCTCACGCTCGGCGCTCGCAGCCTCCGACTGGCGGTTGTTCAGCTCGACGAGCTCGAGCGGCTCGACGAAGAGCGTCTGTCCGGAGTCCGAGACGTCGTGGACGATCCCCTGCACGCTCGACCGCGCGCTCGCCTTGACCGCGAACACGGGGCGCCCGCCGCGCTGGGCGACGAAGTCCTCCTGCAAGTGCTCGCGGAGCGCCGAGGAGCGCGCGAGCCGCCGCAGCTCCTCGGCCGCGCGCTGGCGCCCGTCGCGGAGCATCTTGCGCAGCCGCCCCAGCTCAGGCGAGGCGTTGTCGCGCAGGTCGGAGCCGTCGGGCTCGACCGCCTTGTCGATCCGACTGGCGACCGGCGCGAGCGCGGGCGAGATCGCCTCGGCAAAAACCCCGAGGAGCGGCGTCGAGATCGCCGCGCGCGCCTTCAGCCCGCCCTCGATCGTGTCGGAGACCCGCCGCAGCGCCCCGGCCGACAGCCCGCCACCGCGCTCGGCATGCGTTGCCTCCTCGCGCACATCGTGGATCCGCTCGAGCGGCGGCTCCTCCGAGGCGTCGAAGAGTGCGCTCACCTCCGAGGTGAGTGCCTGGCGGGCCGCCACCTCATCCGGATCGCTCGATGGGGCGAGCGCGTGCGCAAGCTCCTCGCCGTAGGCGGTCTCGGTCGCGGCGGCGAGCCGGCGGGTGATCGCGGGGAACTCGAGTGCGAGCGTTTCCACACACACGAGTGTACGAAGGTGCCTCGCTACGATGGTCGGTCGTGCCCGATCCCACCCAGCCCCTCGAGATCGTCTGGCAGAACGACACCGCGTTTGCGCTCGGCCCTGTCGAGATCGGGGATCCGGTCGAGATCTATCTGGCAGATGAGCTCCGGACCGGCCGCCGTCTCTCCCTCGGCGAGCTCGTCTCCCTCGCCTCAGCGGAGCGCCACGACCTCGGCGCGAGCGCCCGCACGGCCTTCGCTGTCGTCGCCCTGGCCCGCCGTGCGGTCAGCGAGGGGCTCGTCAACCCGCAGCTGACCCGGGGCGGCACCACCTGGTACGCGTTCTGGGGCGCGACCCTCGACGAGTCGATCCAGGGCGAGCTCGACTCGATCGCCGCCGCAGCACCTGCTGTGAGCGGCGCGATCGACGAGCTCTACCCGCTGCTCGTCGACCGGATCGCCCGCGACCGACTGATCGAGGCCGGCGTCGAGCTCGGCGAGGGAATGGAGCTCGGCCGCTCGCAGGCGCTCGTCAACCTGCTCGCGGGGCTGACCGCGCCTGACCCGGATCTGCCGCCCGGCCCCACCTACGGCGCGCTCGAACGGCGCCTCTCGCGCTGGGTCGACGCCGGCCTGCAGCAGCTGACGGCGACGCCGTGGCTGCTCGGCCTGCACCTCGACGAGCGCCCAGGCAGCGACTCGCTCGGCCTCGAGCTGTGGCTGCACGCGGGCGACGATCCGACGCTCGCGCTGCCGGCGTCGCTCCTCTGGCAGGGCAGCGAGGGCTTCGAGTTCGTGCGCGACGGCGACCCGTACACCGATCTCGCGGCGCAGCTCGACGAGCTCGCGCCGCTGCTCGGCGAGGGCGGCATCGAGTTCGACGAGGAGGAGCCGAGCGAGGTCGAGCTCGACACCGAGGACGTCTCCTACTTCCTGCGCGAGCTGATGCCGCAGCTGGAAAAGCGCAACGTGCCGGTGCTCCTGCCGTCGTCCTGGGTGCGCGCACCGACGCGCATCCGCGCGAACCTGACCGCGAGCGGCGGTCCCGAGCGCGCAGGGTTCATGTCGACGAGCGACCTCGCGTCGTTCGACTGGAAGCTTGCGGTCGGCGACGTCGACCTCAGCGAGCAGCAGCTGCGCGAGCTCGCAGCCGCGAAGGCGCCCGTCGTGCACGCGGGCGGTCGTTGGCATGCGATCCGCCCCTCGGAGGTCGGCCGCGCGCTGCGCTTCCTCGAGAAGCGCAAGGCGGGCGGGGGTGTCGTGGATCTCGTGCGCGCCGCGTCGGGGATCGAGGTCGACGAAGCGGGCCTCGAGATGGGCGCGGTCTCGCTCGATACGTCGCTGAGCGATCTGCTGCAGGGCGACGCGCGCTTCGCGCCGATGCCTGCGCCGCCCGGGATGACGTTCCCGCTCTTCGGCTTCCAGGAGCGCGGCCACGGCTGGCTGCGGATGCTCGGAGACCTGGGGATCGGCGCGGTGCTCGCCGACGACATGGGGCTCGGTAAGACGGTGCAGGCGATCGCGATGCTGATGAGCGAGCGCGAGCAGTTCGGCCGTGACGCGATGGGGCCGACGCTGGTCGTCTGCCCGATGAGCGTGGCGCGGCAGTGGCTCGCCGAGGTCGAGCGCTTCGCGCCCAGCCTGCGTGTGCACCTTCATCACGGCAGCGACCGGCTCGCCGACGATGCGCTGCTCAGATGCGTGCAGGAGGTCGACGTCGTCATCACCTCTTACGACATCGTCACGCGCGACATCGACACGCTCGGTGAGATCCGCTGGGACCGGCTGCTGCTCGACGAGGCACAGGACGTGAAGAACCCGGCGACGAAGCGCGCGCGTGCGCTGCGGCAGATCTCCGCGCGTCGCCGCGTCGCGATGACGGGCACGCCGATCGAGAACCATCTCGGCGAGCTGTGGGCGTTGATGGACATCCTCAACCCGGGCCTGCTCGGCTCGCGCGAGTGGTTCGGGCGCACGTTCGCGCGGCCGATTCAGCTGACGAATGACGAGCCGGCGCTCGAGCGGCTGCGCGCGGTCGTGAAGCCGTTCATCCTGCGCCGCGCGAAGGACTCACCGGAGGTCGAGCTCGACCTACCGCCGATCACGGTCGAGAAGGACTACTGCCGGCTGACGGTCGAGCAGGCGAGCCTATACCAGGCGACGGTCGACAACTGGATGCCGCGGATCGAGGCGCACGACGACCGCTTCGGGCGGCGTGGGGCGGTGCTCGCGATGCTCGGCCACCTGAAGCAGGTGTGCAACCACCCCGAGATGTTGCTGCACACCGGCCAGCCGCTCGCGGGCCGCTCCGGGAAGCTCGAGCGGATGGTCGAGTTGCTCGGCGAGATGCCGGCCGACGACAAGGCGCTCGTCTTCACGCAGTACCCGAGCTTCGACCGGCTCGTGCCGTACCTCGAGGAGCAGACGGGCCGGCAGGTCGGCTTCTTCCACGGTCGCCTGAACGCGCGGCAGCGCGACGAGCTGCTGGCCGCATTCGCGACGCCGGAGGGGCCGTCGATCCTCGTCATCTCGATCCGCGCGGGAGGCCGCGGCCTCAACCTGCCGGCGGCGAATCACGTTTTCCACTTCGACCGCTGGTGGAACCCGGCGGTCGAGCAGCAGGCGACCGACCGTGCGCATCGCCTTGGGCAGCGCAAGCCGGTGTTCGTGCACTCCCTGATCTGCTCGGGAACGCTCGAGGAGCGAATCGACGCGCTGCTCGACTCGAAGCGCGAGCTCGTAGCGAAGGTGATGGCGGGCACGTCCGACGACTGGCTCGGCGATCTCGACCTCGGCGCGATCCGCGCAGCAGTTGCACTTGCACCGGATGCGGTCGAGCAGGAGGTCGCCGTATGAGAGGTCCGTGGGCGCGTGCAGTGCTTGCGGCGATCGCGGGCGACACGGCGATGGCGCCGGAGGTCGACTCGCTCGAGGTGAAGGTCGGTTCGGTCGTCGCGCACGTCGGCGAGTGCACTGTCACCTTGCGCGCCGAGCGCGTGCCGCAGCGGATCTGGGAGGCGATGGTCAGCTACGCGCGTGGGCGCGGCGCGCTTGCCGATGCGGTCACGGGGAAGACGCAGTCGTCGCACCTGCAGCACCTGATGGCGGAGGACTGGGAGGAGCCGCTCGTCCCGCGCGCGCGGATGATCCGGCGCGCTTGCTCGTGTGACGAGGGCGGTGCGTGCGAGCACGTTGCGGCGGTCGGCGTCGCGTTCGCGGATGCGATCGATGAGCAGCCGGTGCTGCTGCTGCGCTGGCGCGGCTGCATTCTCGACGAGGTCGTCACGGGCGGCGACCCGTGGGCCGGCGGCGAGCTACCGGCGCCCGGCGAGGTGCGCGCGTTCCCGCCAGGTGCGGTGTTGAAGCGCCTCGGGCGCAGCGAGATCATGGTCGGCGAGCAGGATCTCGCCGACGTGCTTGAGCGCGCTTACGAGGCGTTCGCGAGCGACGCGAACTGATCGTCGCTCAGCTCGACGCCGGCGGCGGCGATGTTCTCCTCGACGTGAGCGACGGTGCTCGTGCCGGGGATCGGCAGCATCACGGGTGAGCGGCGCAGCAGCCACGCGAGCGCGAGCTGCGCAGGCGTTGCGCCCGTCTCGGAGGCGAGCGCGTCGAGCGGGCCGCCCGGGCGGGCGAGCTTGCCGGTCGCAATCGGGAACCAGGGGATGAAGCCGATCTCCTCGGCCTCGCAGGCGTCGAGCACGTCCTCGGCGTCTCGGTTTGTCAGGTTGTAGAGGTTCTGGACGGTCGCGATCGTCGTCAGCTCCTGCGCGGCGCGCAGCTCCTCGACCGAGACCTCCGAGAGGCCGATATGGCGGATCTTCCCCTCGGACTGCAGGTCGGAGAGGACGCCCATCTGCTCGGCGAGCGGGAACGCGGGGTCGATGCGGTGGAGCTGAAAGAGGTCGATGCGCTCGAGGCCGAGGCGACGAAGGCTGAGCTCGCACTGCTGGCGCAGGTACTCGGGCTTGCCGAGCATGTGCCACCTTTCGGGGCCGGTGCGCAGGAAGCCGGCCTTGGTCGCGATCACGAGGTCGTCGGGGTAGGGGTGGAGCGCCTCGTGGATCAGGCGCTCGCTGATCTCGGGCCCGTAGGAGTCGGCGGTGTCGATGAAGTCGACGCCGAGCTCGACCGCGCGGCGGAGCACGCGGATCACCTCGTCGTGGTCAGCTGGCTCGCCCCAGACGCCGGGGCCGACGATGCGCATCGCGCCGAAGCCGAGGCGCGTGACGGTCAGGTCGCCGCCGATTGCGAAGGTGCCGCTGCCCGCGGCGGTGAGGGTGTCGGTCATGCGTGCCCTCTATCCCGTCCGCGGGTGTTCAATCATCCCGAGGTTACGGCCGGTCGCCGAACTCCGACACCCAGAGCGTCGGGGACCGGAAGCCGGGGAACGAGCTGAGCTTGACCACGTAGATCGACTGCACCCTCCATTCCGGGCGGAAGAGGTTCTCGCGGTGCCCGGGCGAGTTGAGCCAGCCGTCGAGCGCGGGCCGGGGAGCTGCCCAGGGGCCGTCGGCGATGAGGATGTTCTCGCCCCAGGAGCCGACGGTGTAGCCGGCCTGCACTGCGACGTCGTGCGGGTCACCACCGCAGGGTGCGTGGGCGAAGACACGGCAACGTGCAATCGCTTCGCCTTTGAGGCGCGCTGCCACCGTCAGCTTCGAGGACACGGGGAGCGGGTTCAGACCCCGCTGCTGGCGCGCGAAGTTGATCAGGCAGATCATCGAGCTCGCCTGCACGTTGACGAGCACGTCGACGTTCTCGGCGGCGGGGCAGGTGTGGTCGTCGGCGAGGTACTTCTTCCAGGGGTCGTTCCGTGCGTAGAGCGGCGCGCCCTTGATCGGGATCCCGAGACCGTGTCCGGCTCCGATCGAAAGCTCGTGATGCACAACATGCTCCGGATCGGCTACGGCGTGGTGTCGCGAGTGGGCTACGAGCAAGACGAGTCCGGCCACCGCAAGCACGGCCAAGATGATCTTCGGAGCGAGGCTCTCTTTCGGGCGCGGCTGCTCGCGGCACCAGTCCCGATCCGCGACCCCCATAGGGCGCCTATCGGCAGGCCCGGCGAGCGCCTAAATACTCACCGCGGGGCGGGAGGGACCCCCACCCCGCGGCAGACAGGCTTCGGCCTAGGCGGGTACAGGTTCCGCGTCGAGCACAGGCGCCTGCTCCAGCTCGTCGCGGCGCACGAGCACGATCGACGCGACGACGCCAGCCGCGGCGATCGCGGCCCCGACCCAGAACGCGGCGTGGAAGCCAGTCGTCATTGCGTCGGGGACGGCAGCACCGCCCTTCGCGGCGTCGCCTGTGTGCGTGACGGCGATCGTCGAGAGGACGGCGATGCCGAGCGCGCCGCCGATCTGCTGCGACGTGTTGATCAGGCCGGAGGCGAGGCCCGCGTCGCGCTCCTCGACGCCTGCGAGCGCAGCGATCGAGATCGGTACGAACGAGAACGCCATGCCGATCCCGACGATCAGGAAGCCGGGCAGGAGGTCTGCGAGGTAGGAGCCGCCGACCGACACCTGCGTGAAGTACAGGAGCCCGACGGTGAGCAGGCTCATGCCGGTGACGAGGACGGGCTTGACGCCGACCTTCGTCACGAGCACGGACGCGAGACCGGCCCAGAAGATCGAGGAGCCGGCGACGGCGAGATAGGCGACGCCCGTCTTCATCGCGGAGTAGCCGAGCACCTGCTGCATATACAGCGTCAGCATCAGGAACATCGAGAAGAGCGCGGTGCCGAGGATGAATCCTGCGACGTTCGCGCCGGCGACGGTCTTCGTGCGGAAGATGCCGAAGTCCATCAGCGGGTCGGACGCGCGCGTCTCGGCGTAGACGAACGCGACGAGCAGCGTGAGTGCGGCGGCGAAGATGCCGATCGTCTGCGCAGAGCTCCACCCGTAGCTCGAGGCCTGCGTGATCCCGAAGACGGCGGTCGAGAGGCCGAGGGTGACGAGCACGGCGCCGAGCGCGTCGAAGCTCTGCGCGCGGGTGTCGCGGCTCTCGCCGAGCAGCGTCGTCGCGACGGCGATCGCGGTCACGCCGACCGGCACGTTGATGAAGAAGATCCACTGTCAGCTGAGCGCGTCGGTGAAGACGCCGCCGAGGAGCACCCCGGCTGCGGCGCCGAAGCCGCCGACGGCGCCCCAGACGCCGAGCGCGATGTTGCGCTCGCGGCCTTCGCGGAACGTCGTCATCAGGATCGAGAGCGCGGCGGGGGAGATGATCGCGGCGCCGAGGCCCTGGATCGAGCGTGCGCCGATCAGCGAGGCCTCGCTCCAGGCGAGCCCTGCGGCGAGCGAGCCGAGTGTGAAGACGGCGAGGCCGGCCATGAAGACGCGGCGGCGTCCGAGCATGTCGGCCATGCGCCCGCCTAGGAGCAGCAGACCGCCGAAGACGAGCGCGTAGGCGCTGATCACCCACTGGAGGTTCTCCTGGGAGAAGTGGAGGTCGACCTGGATCGACGGCAAGGCGACGTTCACGATCGCGATGTCGAGGACGACCATGAACTGAACGACGCTGAGGAGGGCGAGCGCCCACCACTTGCGTCTTGCCGATGCGACCATTGGAATGCCTGCCTTTCGCGAGCTGAATTGTGTTTCAGCTCACGCTACAAATGGGCCCGTCGGCTGCGCGGACGATCTGCGTCGTCCTCAGGGACGATTACTGCGACGCGCGTGCGGCCGGCAGGTAGTAGCGCTCGACGTACTCGATCACGGCGCGGTGCATCGAGAACCGCGGCGAGAGCTTGGTGATCGACGCGGTCATCATCTCGAGCCAGCGTTCGCGGTCCTGCCAGGCGGGCACGACCTGCTCCTCGAGGAGGCGGTAGAGCTGTTCGAGGTCGGCCTCGTCGGAGACGCCGTCGATCGCCCAGCCGACGTCGGGGTCATAGCCCTCGGGCCACCAGCCGTCGAGGACGGAGAGGTTGAGGACGCCGTTGACGGCGGCCTTCATGCCGGAAGTGCCGGAGGCCTCGAGGGGGCGGGTGGGGTTGTTGAGCCAGATGTCGCAGCCGGGGATGATTGTCTGGGCGAGGCCGATGTCGTAGTCCTCGAGGAAGACGATGCGGTCGGAGTGTTGGCGCGAGAGCTCGATGATCTCTTGCATGACGTCCTTGCCCGGGTTGTCCTGCGGGTGGGCCTTGCCGGCGACGACGAGCTGCACGGGCAGCGCGAGCAGGCGCTCGAGGTCGGTGTAGACGAGCGCGGCGCGCTTGTAGGTCGCGAAGCGTCGCGCGAAGCCGATCGTCAGTCGCTCGGGGTCGAGGTGCGTCAGCTCGGCGAGGCGGAGTTTCGAGGCGGAGTGCACGCGCCAGAGTGCGTCGCGGTCGATGCTCGCGGCCTTCTCCCAGCCGGCATTCTCGGGCGGGGCGGAGGGCGAGACGCCGGTCTCGGCGAGCAGATCGGTCAGGTCGGGGTCGAGCCAGGTGCCGAGGTGGACGCCGTTCGTGACGTGCCCGATCTCGGTGTCGACGCCGTCGAGCGACGACCACATCTCGCGGGCTACCTCGCCGTGCAGGGCGGAGACGCCGTTCGCGTAGGCGGAGAGGCGCAGCGACATCGGCGTGAGCCCGAACGCGCCGTCCTCGCCGAAATCACCGAGTGCGAGGAACTCCGCCTCGTCGATCCCGGCCTCGGCAGCCAGCGGTTCGACGTAGCGGGCGACGAGGTCGGTGCCGAAGATCTCGTTCCCGGCGGGCACGGGCGTGTGCGTCGTGAAGACGGTGGAGGCCTTGACGCGAGCCATCGCAGCCTCGGTGCTCATGCCGTGCTGGACGAAGGAGCGGATGCGCTCGATCGCGAGGAAGGCGGAGTGGCCTTCGTTCATGTGGAAAACGGTCGCGCCAACACCGAGCGCCTCGAGCGCGCGCACGCCGCCGACACCGAGCAGGAGCTCCTGGCGGATGCGGTGCTCGCGGTCGCCGGAGTAGAGCGCGTCGGTCAGCCAGTCGACCTCGAGCAGGTAGAGCGGAACGATGTGTCCATCTCCTGTGCCAACGTCCTTGCGCCAGACGTTCGCGGAGATCGTCTCGCCGGCGAGGTCGACGTCAACGGTCACGTCCTCGCGGTGCAAGCCAAGGGCCTCGGGCTCGACGCGCTCGTAGCTCTCGGTCTGCCGCCCAGCCTCGTCGACCCCCTGGTGGAAGTACCCGCCGCGGTAGAGCAGACCGACGCCGACGAGCGGGATCCCGAGCTCAGCCGCCGCCTTCAGGTGGTCGCCGGCAAGCACGCCGAGGCCGCCGCTGTAGATCGGCAGCGACTCCTCGATCCCGAACTCCATCGAGAAGTAAGCGATTGTTTCGCTGGAGTCCGGGATATCCGCCCACCAGGTCTGTGTGGATTCACTGTTAGTCATGAGCAACGCCCGAGGCCGCCGACAAAGCTACCGACTCACGGGCGGCGCTCGGTAAGATGGAGGGGTGGCCGGTGGGGGTGAAAGACTCCACACGATGCGCGATGAGCTTTCGCCCGGCCTGCGAGAGGCTCTAATCACTGCAGCGCTGCAGGCTCAGTTAGAAGACCTTCCCGAATCGCTCATCGCCGAACGCTCGGACCTGAGCGAAGCAGAGGCGCCCGACCGGGTGGCACGACATCTTTCCCGTGTCATTCGCGCGGCGGTTTCAGCCGCAGAAGAGGGGAAACAGGCGGCCGAAGGGATTCGCCTTGCGCGAGAGGTCCTCAGGATCGTGAGCGAAGTAATCCCTGGGCTTGATGTGGCGTCTGTCACGCCGACGAAAGACGCTCAAGTTCTTCGCGCACTGTTGCGCCGACAGCCAGACGGGACACCTCGAGCCATCGAGCGTCCACTAACACCGCTTCTCGATACGACGGTCTTTACGAACGCGCCCGGAGAACCATCTGTCGGCCACGAGCTCAAGGCTGAGATCGACTCCGCGGCCTCAATTGATCTCGTGATGGCCTTCATTCGGTGGAGTGGCGTGCGCCCGTTGCTTGAGTCCCTAACGCGTCATTGCGCCGATGGCAAGTCTCTCCGTGTTCTGACATCTACATATACGAACAGCACCGAGCAGCGCGCCATCGACGCGCTCGTCGATGCAGGTGCGGATGTTCGGGTTTCGTACGACCTCTCGAGCACGCGGCTCCACGCGAAAGCGTGGCTCTTTCATCGGCAAGAGGAGTACTCGACCGCCTACGTGGGCTCCTCCAACCTGACGTATTCGGCTCAAGTGTCTGGTCTGGAGTGGAACGTAAGGCTGTCGGGCGTGCTCAATCCGGACGCGCTCGCCAAGATCGATGCGGTGTTCAAGGCCTATTGGGCTAGTCGCGACTTCATCGACTACGACCCTGATGAGTTCGCCCGCCTAACGGACGTTCCGGAGACACGTGACGTGATTCGACTCACGCTGGCCGACATCGAGCTGAGACCTTTTCAGGAGCGATTGCTAGAGCTAGTTGAAGTCGCGCGAGAGGAAGGTCACACGAGAAATCTGTTGGTCGCCGCAACTGGAACAGGAAAGACCGTGATGGCGGCTGTCGACTACGCACGACTGAGACAACGTTTGAGTCGCGATCGGCTGCTCTTCGTCGCACATCGCTCAGAAATCCTCGATCAGAGCCTCAATACCTTTCGACACGCGCTGCGCGATTCGTCGTTCGGCGAGCTCTGGGTCGGCGCACATCGTCCTCGACGGTTCGACCACGTGTTCGCGTCAATTCAGGCTCTGACGGCATCGGGCGTCGCGGGGATCCAGCCCGAGCACTTCGACGTCGTAATTGTCGACGAGTTCCACCACGCTGCCGCGCCAACCTACCGAGCCCTCCTAGAATGCATTCAGCCTAAGCAGTTGCTCGGACTGACGGCGACGCCTGAGCGCTCGGATGGACTGGACGTCGTTTCGTACTTTGATGGGCGGATCGCTGCCGAACTGCGAGTCTGGGATGCGATTGATCAGCAATATTTGGCCCCGTTCGCCTACTACGGCATTCACGACGGCCTCGACCTGCGAGAGGTGCCGTGGCGCCGCGGGCGCGGATACGACACGGATGCGCTCACCAACGTCCTGACCGCAGACCATGCGTGGGTTCGCCGCGTGCTGGAGCAGATTCGCGGGAAGGTGGGGGATCCGGGAGCAATGCGTGCACTCGGGTTCTGTGTGAGCGTTGCGCATGCCGAGTTTATGGCGAACGAGTTCAACAAAGCCGGGGTGACTTCGGTGGCCGTTTCCGCGTCGACTCCTTCGGGTGAACGTGCTCAGGTGCTTCGAGACTTGGAACAGGGTGAACTCAGGGTGGTGTTCGCTGTAGACCTCTTCAACGAGGGGGTCGACGTGCCAAACGTCGACACCTTGTTGCTGCTCCGGCCGACTGACAGCGCGACCCTCTTTCTTCAGCAACTCGGACGCGGGCTTCGGCTACACCCCGGCAAGGCCTACTGCACCGTTCTCGACTTCATCGGGATGCATCGCAAAGAGTTCCGGCTTGATCGGCGGTTCCGAGCGCTGCTTGGTCTTTCGCGCGCCGAGCTCGAACGCGCGACGAAGGAGGCGTTTCCATTTCTTCCCGCTGGTTGCCATCTCCAGCTCGACCCTGTCGCGAAGGACGCTGTCTTACGGAGCATACGAGAGTCGCTTCCGAGCACATGGCGAGATCGGCAAGCGGAGCTTCGGGCGCTCGGCGACGTGTCGCTAGCTCAATATCTCGAAGAAACCGGACTTGAGCTCGAAGATCTGTATGCGGGAAACCACAGCTGGACAGAGCTGCGACGAACCGCGGGTCTACCGACCAAGCCACCAGGGAACGACGAGGTGGCGCTACTTAGGGCGGTTGGCCGGATGCTTCACGTCGACGATCACGCTCGTCTCGACGCCTACTACGGACTTCTCACCTCGGAAGTGCCCGCGGCGAAAAACCTTTCAGTCATCGATCAGCGTTGGCTGAGAATGCTCACGGCCTCGATCACAAGTCATTCCGCGTCCCATCCGAACGATGCCGCAGTCGCGCAACTCTGGCGTCACCCGCAGGTGGTTGCTGAGCTACGTGATTTGTTCGAACTTTTGAAGCAACGCGTCGACCACCTCCACCCGCCCTTGCGGATCGATGGCGTGCCGCTCCGCGTCCACGCACGCTATACACGCAATGAGATACTCGCGGCGTTCGGATCGGGTGTAGGCGCGAAGCCCGCAACGTGGCAGACCGGAGTGCAATGGGACGAGGCGTCGCAGACAGATCTGTTTGCGTTCACACTCGACAAGAGCACGGGTGGATTCTCGCCGACAACTCGTTACCGCGACTACGCGATTAGCTCCGACCTCTTGCATTGGGAGAGCCAGGGCGCGACCTCCCTCGAGAGCAATACCGGTCAGCGCTACATCAACCATCGCCAGCGCCGTACAAACGTGGTTTTGTTTGCGCGACTCCGCGCTGACGATCGAGCGTTCTGGTGTCTCGGGCCTGCGTCATACGTTTCGCATGAGGGCGATCGACCGATCGCCTTCCAATGGAGGCTCGAGCACAGGCTCCCGGGCGATCTATACGCGGCCTTTGCGGCTGCGGTCGCGTAACCACGAGCTCGCCCACGCGGAAGTCAAACCGGCTGTGGCTGGAGGAGCCGGCGGCGACAGCCTGATCTCGGCGCGACGGATTCAGCACGGGGGAGGCGGAATCGAGCCGGCGGCAATCCGCTGCAACGTCGGTGATGGGCCGCGGTGCGCCGGCGCGCGGCCGACGGTGTCCATGTCCGGCGGGTTGCTCGTACCGCTCGCAACTGATAGTGCTTCCAGTTTATGTCTGAAGGCAGCAGCAACCCTCGTCGGCTGAAACTCCGCTACCCCGCCCAGTGCGCGAAGTGCGGCCTCCCCCTCTCGGCGGGCGCCGAGGCATTCTGGAATCGGACGACTAAAGAGGCGTATTGCGTTGCCTGCGCGCCGGACGAGACCCAGCTCATTACAGGCGTTCCAGGAGCCTCAGCCGCACTCGAGGGTGCGCGGCGGGCGGACAAGCGCGTCGAGGAGGCTCGCAGGCGGTACGGCGATCACGCTGCAGCCGTCGCCGAAGCGATGGCCAGTCGCGACACAGCAGCGTCGTGGGGTAAAGGGAGCAGTGGGGAAGCGAGGCTTGCCGCGTTTGTGGGCAAGGAAGTCGGAGATGCCGTCATCTCGTTCCACGACCGCCTGATTCCCGGGACTCGTGGGAACATCGATCACATCTTCGTCGCGCCGGTGGGCATCTGGGTCATCGATGCGAAGAGCTACACCGGGAAGGTTGTTCAACGGCCAACCGGGCCGTTCTGGCGGCCGGACAACAAGGTTTTCGTCGGCGGTCGAGATCGCACAAAGCTGGTCAAGGGTGTCGAGAAACAAGTCGAAGCGGTGCTCGCAGCGGTCAAAGGCGATCCAGAGATCAAAGGAACCCTGGTCTACGGCGGCCTCTGCTTCGTCGACTCGGAATGGGGACTGACCGATTTCCCATTCCAGGTCGGCAACATCTGGGTGCTCTATCCAGGTGCGCTCCGCAAACGACTCAACAAAGGTGGCTCACTCTCGCGCGACCGGATGGATCACATCGCGCACCGGCTTGACCTGAGTCTTCCACCGGCGGCAGCACCTCGGTTGCGCTGACCGCTCGTCCGCGGCTCGCTCTCATTTATGCAACCGCACTTGCTTTCTACAGCGCGCGCATCTGGTTGTTGCGCGCGTCGTGGGTGAGCTCGGCGAGCCCGAGCGCCTCGAGGAGCGGGGGGAGATAGACGCCGAACCGGCCCCGCAGCCCCTTCTTCAGGCCGTACCAGCCGCCGACCGGATTCTCGGGCGAGCGGCCCCACGCCTCGACCGTCTCTTCCGGCGCCGGCTTCTGCTCGTCCGCTCCGCCGAGCGGCACCCAGTCGCCGTGCGCTTTTAGCATCGCGTGCAGGTCTTCGATCGCGCTCAGGTGGTAGCGCAGCTGCGTGCTTCCGACCTGGCAGACGAGCGCGGGTGGATCGGCGTCCTCGTCCTTCCACATCTCATACGCAGCCTTGCCGGGCGGCGTCTTCAGCTGCCAGGGATCCTCGCGCGTCCCCGTGCCTTTCACTGCTGTGCTCATGCTGCGAACCCATACGAGCCGACGACGCTCGCCTGGGTCGGTGCGGGCGGCTCGACGCAGCGCGCCTGCAGGTCGCGCTGGAACTCGGCGAACGCCGGCAGGCTCTGCAGCGGGTTCGTATCGCCGTCCGACTGTGCGACGTGCACGAACGAGACGCCGCCGGTGAGACGGTAGGTCGTGTAGCGAAAGTCGTCAGGGTCGAGCTCGGCGAGCGCCGCGTAGACATCGGCCACGAGGCGCGCGTTCTCGTCGGCAGCCTCGGGGGTCGTGCGATAGCGAACGATCGTGTGCGTGCTCATCGGATGCGTCCTTTTGCTCGAAGTGGTGATCACCCTATTCGAAGCTACTTGCAGAATACAAGTTAGGTTCGATTCAGTAAGTGTGATTAGATGACCGCAGTATGGCTGCCCCAGCTGAAACCGGTCGGAGCTATGCGCAGCTGTGCGGGATCGCGGCTGCGCTCGATGTGATCGGCGACCGTTGGGCGCCGCTGATCGTTCGCGACCTCTTGCTCGGGCCGCTGCGCTTCGGCGACCTCGCCGACGGTCTCCCAGGAATCGGCACGAACACCCTGAGCGCCCGCCTGAAGCACCTGGAGGGTGCCGGCGACGTGCAGCGCGAGCTCCTGCCTCTGCCCGACCGCGGAACCGTCTACGAACTGACCCCCTACGGTCGCGAGCTCGAGCCGATCCTGCTCTCGCTCGGCCGCTGGGGCACCCGGAGCATGGGCAATCTGCCGGCGGAGCTGTCCGCGCG
>JACDGR010000384.1 GCA_013821525.1 Actinomycetota bacterium | reverse complement strand
TGCCACAGCTCGCTCCCGACGCCTGCGAAGGCCGAGCGGTAGTCGCCCGCGAGCTGACCGTCGACCCGACGCCCTACCGACAGCTCGAGCGCCCGCAGCGAGGAGGCCGAGAGCGGCCCCGGGCCCGGCTGCTCGGGCGTCCGGGTCGGTGCGAGCGGATCGGAGGAGGTGGAGCTCAGGCGGCGTTCCGCCGTCCCAGGTCGATCTGCGGCACCGCCACCGACGCGAGCACGGCGTCCAGGATCGTGTCCGGCGCCACCTCTTCGGCGAGGGCGCGATAGGAGAGCACGAGGCGATGCCGGAACGCATCGCGCACGAGCGACTCGAGATCGCCGGGCACGACGTAGTCGCGGCCCCGGATCAGTGCGAGCGCACGCCCGGCTGCGACGAGGCTGATCGGCCCGCGCGGGCTCGCGCCGAACGCGACGTAGTCGGCGATCTCGGAGAGGCCGTGCTCCTTCGGCTTGCGGGTCGCCGTTGCGACATCGACCGTCCAGCTGATCAGCGCCGGGTCGACGTACACCTGTGCTGCCTGGCGCTGCAGCTCTTGCAGCTCCTCGAGCGAGAGCACCTGGCCGAGCTCCGGCGTCGCCTCGAGCGAGCGGGAGACGACGGTCAACTCCTCGTCGTGGGTCGGGTAGTCGACGAGGATCTTCAGCATGAAGCGGTCGACCTGCGCCTCGGGCAGCGGGTACGTGCCCTCGGACTCGATCGGGTTCTGGGTTGCGAGCACCAGGAACGGGCTCGGCACGGGGAACGTCCCGTGACCGATCGTCACCTGCCGCTCTTGCATCACCTCGAGCAGCGCCGACTGAACCTTGGCCGGCGCGCGGTTGATCTCGTCCGCGAGCAGGAAGTTGCAGAAGACCGGTCCGAGCTCCGTCTCGAACTCGGCGCGGTCCGGACGGTAGACGCGGGTGCCGACGAGATCCGAGGGCACGAGGTCGGGCGTGAACTGCACGCGGTGGAACGAGCCGCCCAGCACCGCGGCGGTCGTCTTGATCGTCAGGGTCTTCGCGAGCCCAGGCACGCCCTCGATCAGCACGTGCCCGCCGGCGAGCAGGCTGACGAGCACGCGCTCGAGCATCTCCTCCTGGCCCGCGATCACGCGCCGAATCTCGAACAGCGCCTGTTCGAGCTTGCCACCGACCTCTTCCACAGCTGCCTCCCTCGCCGAATGGTGTCCTCTAAGGATGCACTCGCTGCCTAAGAGCCTACGAGGAAGTTCGCGTTAAGAAGCTCCAGCGGATTTCGCGCGCTCGAGGGCATCGCGCCAGCCCGCCCGCTGGGTCGCTGCCTCGTCGCGAGAGAGGCGAGGCTCGTAGGTCGCCCCCACCGCAACGCGGGCGCCGCGACCGGCGGCGAGTGCCGCGGCACCGAGCGCGGTCGTCTCACGCTCGGCTGCGACCTCGACGGGGACGCCGAGCAGGTCGGCCTGAAACTGCATCAAGAAGCCGTTGGCCGTGGCGCCGCCGTCCGCGCGCAACACGGCCGGCGGCTCGGGCAGCGCATCGACGACATCTGCGACCTGATGGGCGATCCCCTCGAGCGCCGCCCGGACGAGATGCGCACGCGTCGTCCCACGTGTGATCCCTGCGATCAGGCCGCGTGCATCGGCGTCCCACCACGGAGAGCCGAGCCCGGTCAGCGCCGGGACGAACACGACGCCTTCCGACGAGGAGACGCTGCGGGCGAGCGCCTCGCTCTCCGAGGCGTCGCTGAGCAGGCCGAGCCCGTCGCGGAGCCATTGCACGGCCGCACCGCTGACGAGCACCGCGCCCTCGAGTGCGTACCCGTCGGCTGCGGCGGTCTTCAGCAATCCAGGCGGCGGCGGCGCTGCGTCTGCTCCGGCGTGCACGAGCACGAAGCTGCCGGTGCCGTAGGTCGCCTTCCCTTCGCCAGGCGCGTGGCAGCCCTGCCCGTAGAGCGCCGCCTGCTGATCGCCTGCAAGACCACGCAGCTCGACGCTCGCCCCGAGCAGCTCGCCGGAGCCGAGGCTCTCGTTCGACCCGACGATCTCCGGCAGCAGGCCGCGATCGACGCCGAACAGCGCGAGCAATTCGTCGTCCCACGCGAGACTGGCCAGCGAGCAGAGCAGCGTGCGGGAGGCATTCGTCACGTCGGTGACGTGTCGCCTGCCGCCCGTGAGGCGCCAGACGAGCCACGAGTCGACGGTGCCGAAGGCGAGGCCTTCCGCGTCGTGGCGCTCGAGGAGCCACTCGAGCTTGGTCGCCGAGAAGTACGGATCGGCTACGAGTCCGGTCCGCTCCCGGATCAGGGCGGCGTCGAGGGCGCGGCAGCGCTCCGCGGTGCGCCGGTCTTGCCAGACGAGCGCGGGCGCGACAGCCCGGCCGCTCGCTCGGTCCCAGAGCAGCGTCGTCTCGCGCTGGTTCGCAATCCCGACTGAGCTCAGGTCGCTCGCCGCGATCCGCGCGTCGACGAGTGCAGCCTCGGCGGCGCGCTCGACGCTCAGCCAGATCTCCTCTGCGTCCTGCTCGACCCAGCCGGGCCGGGGAAACCGCTGCGGCAGCTCGCGGTAGCCGCGGCCGAGCACGTGCAGGTCGTCGTCGACGACCAGGCACGTGGTGCCCGTCGTCCCCTGATCGACCGCAAGGATCACCGGTGCTGTTCGACGAACGCGAGCGTCCGGCGCCAAGCGTCGTCGGACGCGTCGGCGAACTCGGACTGCTTGCGGTCGAAGAAGCTGTGCGGTGCGCCGTCGTAGGTGACGATCTCGTGCTCGACCTCTGCGTCGGTCAGCGCACGCTCGAACGCAGCGTTGTCCTCCGCCGTGATGCCCTGGTCTTCGCCGGCCTGCAGAGCGAGGATCGGGCAGACGATGTCGGCCGCGCGCTCGACGGCGCTCGGGCCGCCGCGCTGCCGGGTCGGGCTGCCGTAGAAGCCGATCGCTCCCGCAAGGTCGTGCCCCGACGCAGCGGCGACCCACGAGGCGCGGCCCCCGAAGCAGAAGCCGACGGTGAAGACGGATGTGCAGCCTCGCTCGCGAAGGAGCTCGACCGCCGCGCGCGTGTCGGCCTGGACGCCCTCGTCGCTCGTCTGGTCGACGTGCGGCGGGTAGTCGAAAACGTCGTCGCGCTTCCCGGTTCCGGCGGTGCGTCCGAAGTAGTCGAGGGCCAGAGCTGCGTGTCCGCGTTCGGCGAAGCGCAGGGCGAGCTCCTCGTAGAACCGGTACAGCCCCCGAACGTCGGGAAGGATAACGACGCCCGTCGTCGCCGAGTTGTCG